>CAYUKP010000025.1:10957-17292 GCA_964445335.1 uncultured Verrucomicrobiales bacterium | reverse complement strand
ACATCTAATAAAACTACAATTCCCGCTTGGTGAGCCGTATCAATCAGACTTTTCAAGTCTTCCGGCGTTCCAAAGCGTGAACTCGCAGCGAAAAAAGAAGATACGTGATACCCGAACGACCCATAATATGGATGCTCTGCTACTGCCATTAACTGAATAGCATTGTACCCTGTTTTGGCTATACGAGGGATCACCTCATCGCGAAAGTATTGAAAAGAGTGTACTTTTCCTTCTTCACCCGCTATTCCGACATGTGCTTCATAGATTAACGGCGCCGCACTAAGTTTAGGAATACTCTGACATTTCCATTGATAGGGACTCCTCACATCAGGAACAACCGCAACAAAGTCATATGTCTCAGGGTTTTGATATAACTCGGTCGCTAGAGAAGGAATACGATCAAGAGTCTCACCATTCGCTCCTGTCACACGCATCTTGTAATAACTTCCGGCTTGAAGAATCTCTTTAGGAAGCGTGAGTGCCCATGTCCCATCATCTTCTTGCTCTAACAAATGGCTGGCTCCATCCCAATTATTAAAGTCCCCAACCAGAGAAACAGACTGAGCTTCTGGTAGCCATTCTCTAAACGTCCACTGATTACCAACCAGTCGGAGCCCCCAAGAATGGTGCAAGGAGGCAAACTCCTTCAAGCCGCGCCATTCATTCTCTACCAGCTTTAACGCGTGGTTATACCTTTCCTGACGATACCGAACCACGTCGGTGAAAGGCTCTAACCACGGATCATCTTTTACTAACCAAGGAGTATAATCAGACATATACTCCTAGAAGTAATTTAAATCTCTCTTAATAGAAAGATTAAAACTGACTAGCTATCGGCTCTATGCGTAGCTCAACTCGACGGTTTTGCGCCTTACCCGTAGTCGTAGCATTGGAAGCAATTGGGGAGCTTTCTCCATAGCCTCTCGCATTAAGTCGATTACCACTCACCCCTTGTGAACTAAGATAGTTAGCCACCGAAGATGCTCGATTTTCAGACAAGCTCTGATTATAACTCTGTGAGCCTACCGAATCCGTATGCCCGCCAATAGCAATCGTAGTTTTCTTGTATTCCTTGAGAACCAAAGCCACAGACTTCAACATATCATAAGAAGACCCACGCAAAGCTGAACTTCCTGAATCAAAAGTAATATTCTCAGGCATATTCAGGATAATGTCATTCTGTGAACGTGTCACACTAACCCCAGTACTTTGGAGTTGCTGACGAATTTTAGCCTCTTGCTTGTCCATATAGAAGCCTATTCCTGCTCCACCAGCCCCGCCAATTCCGGCTCCATATAGAGCACCTTTCTTGGCATCACCATCCCCGGTATTATTACCAATCACAGCCCCTAAAATCGCGCCTCCAATAGCTCCAGCTCCAGACCCCACCGCAAGCTTAGAAGCCTGTTGTTGACCAGTGTAAGGATTAATAGTCGTACAATTACTCAAAACAAGAGCGCTCATTGCAAACATTGGTATAGTAAGTTTCTTCATATCTCTATTGCTTAATTATCTGATGAATAAGCAGGACAGCTATTCAAATTTATTTTATCTTTTTAAGACGACCTCCTCTGTCTCACAGCTTCGTATAAACACACACCTGTCGCCACAGAGGCATTCAAACAATCCACATGCCCCTTCATGGGAAGAGAGACTAAGAAATCACACGCTTCTTCGGTCAAACGACGCATCCCCTTCTCCTCAGAACCTGTAATAATAGCAACACCCGCAGTCATATCGACGTCATAAACATCCTGAGTCGCCTTATCAGAAGTACCCACAGTCCAGATCCCATGACTCTTGAGCATTTCTATAACACGCGCTAAGTTAGTCACTGTAATATATGGAACATGGTCTGCGGCACCTACCGAAATTCGACGTACCGTATCAGTAATACCCACCGCCTTATCGCGTGGAGCAATCACTGCATCAACTCCTGCCCCATCAGCAGTGCGGAGAATTGCACCCAAATTATGGGGGTCTTGTAAACAATCCAAGATTAAATAAAGCCCTTGTGGCTTTTTAGCCACAATTCGCTCTAAATCTCCCTCATCTAATCTCGGTCGCCGAGCTGCAGTATCACGCGTATGTTTATTTTCTCGCCCCTCTCTATTGCCTGTCTTTTTCTTACGATCAAAGGATTTCACAACTCGTAAAGTAACGTGCTAGGCTTTAGAGTCACTCCTTAAAATTATTAATCATTAGAACATTGGGAAATAAATAAGATACTCCGTATTCATTCGTCATACCTTTTAGACTAAGCCTCAAATAATCTAATTAAAAAATCCATGAAATATCGCTCCCAACAAACAGGGATGCTCCTAAATCATACTGCTGGTCTCCTATAGTCGTTTCGCCACCTAAATTAATCCCCAACGTCCCACTAACAACCAAATGCCTAGAAGTAGAATAGACTAGTGTAGAAAAAAGTCGGGTCGTGCTGTAGTTGTAAGTTCTATCATTCCCCATCTCATACTCCTGATTGATATATCGCACCCCACAGAAAGCCGATATCTGATCATCATGCTCATACATAAGAGAGAGACCTGGGCCAAACCGTGTCCCCGGAGTTGGGCGCGTAGTAAGATGCCAGTTTTCATAAAACTCCCAGTCAATAAAGAGTAAGGGGAAAAATGAAGTTTTATCATTTAAGTCAGACGAAAAACCAAGACCACCTCCAATAAGAAGGCTATCCCAACCTTCATACCACGCCCCATAAATTCCACCCACAGTAAGACCTCTTTCCGCGGCAACACCTTCTACAATATTTGTTTGAAGATTTGTCAACGTCATTGCTCTCCACTTCCTAGGCAACCTGTTTAAGGAAAATAACCCTAATCTTCCTTGGGTAACCCGATCAAACGGTTGAGTTGCACCTTGCCATTGATAAAATAAAGACTCATAGGATGCAGTAAGAGCTAAAATATTTTTTTTACTAGTAGAGAGTGGGGCACTAACATTCGCTCGAACAGAAAAAACGTTTGCCTTAAGAGATGAGTCCTCAAAGTTTAGATTTTCATTCTCTAAACTAAGGGAGAAAGGCGACTCCCCAAAGCGCCCATAAAGAATATTAAGTCCGGCACAAAAGAAAAGAAATGCAAATCGCTTCTTCACGACTCTCTCTCTAAACGTGCTTGTTCTTCGACTGTTGAGTTAATACGTAAGATGATATTCACTCCTTTTTTCTCCCCCGCAGCTTTGATGAAGCTTCTAATCGCACTGGCCGTGTAGCCATTTTTTCCGATAAGCTTTGCGACATCTTTTTCACTTAAAATAATTCGGAAGTTTAAGATCTTTTCTTCTTCAGATTTTGACAACTTCAGACAGGCTTCTTGCTTATCCTCAATGATATGCATCACAAGGTATTGTAGGAAATTTCTTATATTGCTTGCCAATTCGTCCATTATATTAAGATGTTGTAGAATCTGTATCGGATGGCAAGAAAAATTGCCTTTAATACAACATGGTAAAGACTCTAAATATATCCATATGTGCATTGATCACCTCAAAGGCCCAAAGCTCAAAATCTGTTTTCGGTGACACCCACTCAAGAATAGCAGACAAAATCAGTGCATTAGAGGTGTAAATAAGCGTAAGGGAGAACAAAGTCCCATTGTTTTTTAAATCGGATTGGCCAAGAGGAATCATAAGAAAAGTCCATATTAGATTAAAACTCCAAGCAATTCCAAATAACACATAAAAGTAAAGCAGCGCAGAAGTGAGGTTAACAATACAACCCAATAACACAAACAAGGCTGCTAACATTAAAACCCAAAAGGGAAAAATATATGGTGCAAGGGCGATAAAAATATTGTCCCTATTCGCGACAATATACCCTCCATCAACTGACGTTTTAAACTCGGACACTTTGCCATAAAAGAGAAAGACAAAGAGTGCATGTGTTGCCTCATGCCCCCATATATAAGGCTTTAAGAGAATCTTACGAAAAAACGGAACACAATGAATGAGGAAACAAAAAAGGACTCCACACCCAACCGATAAGGCTGAATCATTTGCCATAAATCCATCAGACGTTTGATGAAAGTGTAATTGCTTTCGGATAAGCAAAGTAATCGCTAATCCAGATAAAGTCACCAACCCACCTAGAATAACACGCATCACTAGCTTTTTCTTAGAAAAAGCCATAACTTCAGAATCCTCGTCTTCACTTTGAGGGGGTATTATTGAGTTAAATTGCACCAGTCTATATAAATGCCCAAATGCTTTATCTTTCATACATAAATTCCTCTACCCGTTTGCTTGATGTACCGTTATTTGAGTAAACGGTATTTCCCAACCATGCTTATTACATGCCTCTACAGCTAATTTCTGGCTCAATCGGAAAAGTTCATTATACTTATGTGCCAAATCTCCTTTAAAATCAATAATGATAGTAAAGTCTAATGAGGAAGCTCCTGCACTAGCAAACTCGACCTTAAGGTTCTGAAGAAGCTCAGGTGAAGGCAACGCCTTTGAAAACCCAACAGTGAGCTCTTGACATAAAATCTCTCGAATTTCGGTTGTCGCAAGTGCCTGATGTTTATAATCAATCCCAAAAGGCGAATGTAACCGAAAGCTAGCTTCGGACAGATTCTCTGGTGATTGAGCCAAAAAGTCAGCCGTAGGGTATGTTTTGCGTGAACCTCCTAGCTTAACAAGCTCTACATATTCAGGAGTCTGGTGTAACACCTTACCATATGTTCCATCCGCCAGCAAAACCCAATCATTGATAGATGTCGGAAAATACCTTTCTATATATTTTGCAGGTCGAGAATGTAACCCCACAATCTTTTTTATAGGAATTCGGGCAAGCCCCCCTTCTAACTTTGGGTTGGTTAAGTAAGCATAAATACGGATCTTTTCCACATACCAGGTTAACCCCTCAAAAATAAGTAACTCCCCTTGTCGCACAGACCCAGCATTCACGATAAGGCGAACTTCCTCAGCAAGATCCGGCAATTTATCTCTAAAAGCCCAAAAAATGCCTAAGAAAACAAGGAGTGTTCCCGAAAGTAGCACCCAATCATCGAAAATAAAAAAAGTTAAAACTAATGAAACAATTGAGACGATGACTGAGACGAGAGCTACCGTTCCATCTATGGCATGCGCAGTCGCATGGAGAAACTTTTTATTATGGATCGGGCTAAATTTGACGAAACGCTTATAAATTACGTGAATTGCAAACCAGACAAAAAGAGCTATAAGTATTGCTAAAATGAGGTGAACTCCTCTACTTTTAAAGAAATTTGCTATCACTCTTGAAGCGGACTCCACGGCATTACGTGAATTCATATTCTTTTCTTCCAACTGCAATATATAGCTTTCCAATTCAAGATGTGTCGTTTGCTGGCGATCTTGCCATTTAGAAAGCCTCTTCGTGAGCAGCTCGATTAAAGCGTCACTTGGCTTTTCTTCCTTCTTCTCATCTTCGATAATAGAACGAATTCTGTTTAAGGCGGCCTGTATAGCGGTGTCCTTTTGCTGTAATAACTCAATTTGGTTTCTCAGGTTTTCTTTATCTCGCGAATCCGCAGTCGCACTTTTAATCTCGCCTATCAGAGGTTTAAAAATCTCCATCAGCTCCTCCTGCAACGTCAGACTAGTTGTTTGAGGTTGGAAGTATGAAACCGACTCCTTACCAGCTAACAAGTCTTCTAAATCTTTATTAAGCTTCAACAACAGAGCTTCTAACTCAGCTTTCTCTTTTTCGGGTAAAGTCTCCTTAAGCTTATCTTCTGTCGTTTGAATCTTCTCCAAATATGCCTCCAAAATATCCTGAGGGGTGCTTTCGGAGGTTAGAACCTCTTTCACCTTAGTCATCGCTTCCACTGGAGGGCCAACAAACGCAGCGAAAGACACTGACCACAAAACTGTAATAAGAAAAAATGTGAGGCGAAGAAATAGTGAACCTCTATACATAAAGTGAATTGTAAAAAGAACCTGCATATTGTTCTAGTCTTTTTTCGAAAATTTAGAACACTTGAAAAAATGGTTCTTATAAAAAAGCTCGTTGGAGCATATCGTCTTATTTTATCGTTTAAAGGAAGACTAAACTATGGACGTAATACGCCTCGCCCTCAAGCACACAACGTTTCATATGGTTCAGCTAAACAACAAGTTTTTGACTATTGGCAAGGTTCGACTAGTCACTCAACTCTCGTTTTTTTTCATGGCGGTGGGTTTATTACGGGGAATAAATACTACTCTAGGCTTCTCCGAACATTCCATAAGAAAGGATTCAATGTTATCGCTGCAAATTACCGATTAGCGAATAAGCACACAGATGTCACCACATGTATCAAGGATGCAGCTCAACTTATTAATTTCTTAAAGAC
>CAYUKP010000025.1:0-10857 GCA_964445335.1 uncultured Verrucomicrobiales bacterium | reverse complement strand
GCACTTGATTTTGGTTTAGATTTTAAAGGAGATTGTGACTGTGGTCTGACATGGAATGCTGGGGTTTGGTATATTTCTACAGACAGTCAGGCGTCCCCTGATGAATTAGATTTCTATGGGTCTTTAGGAAAGGATGTATCATTTGGAGCTTTATCAGCCAATGCTTCGGTGGGATATATTCGTTATACCTACCCCCAAAACGGCCAAATCGCAGGAGCTTCTACTTCTGGTAAGCGTAGCCATGATGGAGAAATTTTCTTAAGTTTGGCGACTGAAGCTTATGGGCTGTCACTAGGTGCTACTGCTTACTTTGGAGAAGAGGGGCGTTGGGATAATGGAACATGGCTAGACCTTAATGCGTCTTATACTCAAGAAATCGCTAATGGTCTTTCAGCTACTGCAAAAGTTGGATTTGGTTACTCCTTTGGTAACTACAGTACAGGAGGCGTGCAACAACCATACGGAGATATGGGTGGCTTAGCTCTCATTACATCATCTCTTGGACTACAACAAATCGTATCTGATTCCATTACCGTATCTGCCCATGTCACGAATATCCAATCTACCGAAGACTATGGTAAAGCAGGAGGACAGGATCATACCTTCTACGGCCTCGGAGCTACTTATACATTCTAAGATCAAAGACATAAGTTTTTGACTAATTAAGAAAGGTTGGCTTTTTGTTTACAAAAAGTTAATCTTTTCTGTTGCGTACTCTCATAGCTGTTGTTAATCATTCAACTGCTATGAAGAATTTTACAAAGTTCGCAATCGGCGCAGTCGCGCTCTCAGGTGCAGCATATGCTGATGTTGATGTAACAGCATATTCAGGAGCACACACCAACTATATTTTCCGTGGTGCAGACGCTTTTAACCTTGGAGATGACATTTCCAAAGGTGGTTCTCTTATGGATTTTGGTTTAGATGTCACGGGTTCATGTGACTGTGGTTTAGACTGGTTCCTTGGAACATGGTATGGCGCAACTCAACAAGGTAGACAGCGTGATGAGTTTGATATCTTCGGTGGAGTATCTAAGGACTTTGGTTTCGGAGTTGTTGAATTAGGATATATCACATATAACTTCATCAATGGCGACAACCCTGCGCCTCATGGTACAGGATTCAATCCTAGTTCTAATGGTGAAATTTTCTTAGGTCTTTCTACTGGTTATGCTGGATTCGATCTTGGTTTGAGAACATTCTACGGTGTTCAAGGAGTTGCGAGACACAATACAACCATCGAAGGAACAATCGGATACAGTGTAGAGGTCTTCAACACTATTATCGGACTTGAAGCTAAGGCTGGAATGTTTGCTGGACCAGGAGTGGTAAATAGCGCAGGTCTTAGCAACAACCTCAATGGTGCTTCAAGCATTGACGGATTAGCATATCAGTCTATTAAGGCATCTACAGATATCTCTCTTGCAGATGATATCACTTTCTCACCATACGTAGCTTATCACCAGTCTGCTGAAGAACTTGTAAATGGTCTTGACGGATTCGTTGGCGGAGCAACATTCGCTTACAACTTCTAATCTACTAAAGTCTTAGAAAAATTTATTTAGCGAACACTTCTGTGTTCGCTTTTTTTGTTTAATAGAAGGCACTTTTGACTGGATCTCATGCCATTTTTAGACAAAAAGCTCATGAATCATGAGCAATCAATTAGAGCAACTCAAGAAACTCACCACCGTCGTAGCAGATACAGGAGACTTTGGAGTAATGAAGGAATTCACTCCTCAGGATGCGACCACTAACCCTTCGCTTATCCTAAAGGCTGCCGTAATGCCAGAATACAAGCACTTGGTAGAGCAGGCTGCCGCAGAAAAAGAAGGACAAGGAATTGAAGCTATTATTGATCGAATCCTTGTTTTATTTGGCTTAGAAATTCTCAAGATTGTTCCAGGTCGTGTTTCGACAGAGGTAGACGCGAGACTATCCTTTGATACACAAGCTACAGTTGCAAAAGCGAAACAACTTATTGCCGATTATGCCGCCGAGGGAATTTCAAAAGACCGTGTTCTTATCAAAATCGCTTCTACTTGGGAGGGGATAAAAGCTGCTGAAGAGCTAGAAAAGGAAGGAATCCATTGTAACCTTACGCTTCTTTTCTCCTTTGCGCAAGCTGTTGCGTGTGCCGAAGCAAACGTGCAACTCATTTCTCCTTTCGTCGGTAGAATCTATGACTGGTATAAGAATGACACCGGCATTGACTATGTAGGAGCTGAAGATCCAGGAGTGCAATCGGTCACTAAAATTTATAACTACTATAAGAAATTTGGTTACAAGACTGAAGTAATGGGTGCTTCCTTCCGTAACAAAGGGCAAATCATCGAGCTCGCAGGATGTGACTTGCTCACGATCTCTCCAAACCTGCTTGCTGAGCTTGCAGAAGGAGCCGAAGACATCACAGAAAAGCTCAATGAAGCAAATTCTAGCGCTTGTGACCTCGAAAAAATCACCCTTGATGAGGCAGGCTTCCGTTTCCTTCATAATGAAGACGCAATGGCTGTTGAGAAGACAGCTCAAGGCATCCGCGCTTTCTCAGCTGACATTGTTAAACTTGAGAAAATGATTGCAGATCTCATTGCATAGGCCTTTCTACCTCACACTAATATATGCTGTATACGCGCTCTTAAATCCTGATTTTTTTTTGAAGCCGTATACAGCCTCATTAAAGAGGTTGGGTTGTTGCCGTATCCCAAAATACGACTTAACTCTCTCTCAAAATAAGTGACCGCTTTCCATTCAACTGTCTGATCATCGATATAGTGCAAAGCACGCTCAAAAAGTTTATATAACTCCTCCTCAGCCTGATTTAAGTCAACCCAATATTCGATCAAGCTCCCAAAATAAGACGAGATGAGAAGCTTGCTATAATCTGATCTACTCTGAGTAAATCGCTTCACAGGTTCTATATTATTAACCCAGTGTAAATCACTCTCAGAAGACGAGCTCTTCTTCATTTGTAGGACATTTATGCTATAGAGATCCAGCTCATAATGGCGCTTCTGCTGACGCCTCAATAAGGCTTTTTGTAAACCATAGCCATGACAAAACCAAAGCGTGATAAGGTCATTCTCACGATAACGATAGGAGTGCATTAAAATAGCGTTGTCTTGTATCTCGACCATCATGATTTGTTTCAATATATCTTTCAATAGCTACTACAGCCTCTTTCTCTTAATACAATTTTTTATCGTATCATATCAGCTTCCTCGCTCTCTTTTCTCTCATGATTTTTTAAGAAAGAGACATCTATTAAGATTGTATTTTCAAAAGAACTTAGTAAAGACAACTATCTCCTAAACAATACATGTACAGAGGCTTTTTCATTTCTATAATCACAATATACTTCTTATGCTTAGGAGTAAGCTCTGGTGTGGTTTCGAAACAGTCTAATGTCTCCCCCGATGGTATGCAAGAGTGGCGCCCAGTATCAAATGCACCAACTCTCAACCTCGATGATCTCACGCAACCTCAACAACTCTTACTTCAGATTTATCTCGACGAACTCAATTTCTGTCCAGGCAAACTCGACGGTAAAATGGGAAAATTCTCTAAAGAAGCATTAAAGGCTTATTACGAAGGTTTAGGAATCCCTGAACTCATGACTTTAGAGCATGCATTACGTCACGCATGCACTCATAAGAGTGAACCTTTCATCCAAGTAAAAGTGCCAAAAGTAGCCAAAAGGTTTGTCACCTTTAATTTACCCTCTAGATACTCACAATTAGCAAAACGTAGAAAAGCGAATTATCGTAGTTATGGAGAATTTATGTCAGAGCGCTACCATACTTCCGTAGCTTTCCTCAAAGAAATAAATGGTAGACGTAAAATAAATTCCCTCAGAGTTGGGGCTGAAATAAAGGTGCCAAATGTCAGACCCTTTACTATCGAAAACATTGCCTCTCGTAAGTTTGAACCCGTATTAGAAGCTGAAAATAACTTTGCTGTAGTTGATACAAAAAAAAATATCATGAAAGTCTTCGCACGGTATGAAGAAGACGGCAACTCTAGACTCGTTGCATTTTTCCCCATCACCCCTGGGAGAAAAAGCCAGATTCGTTATGGCAATTGGAAGATCAAGAATTCGATCACCTTCCCTACGTGGAGGTATGACCCTAAGGTCTTACGAGGAACAGGCCGCTCTAAAGACTCCAATACCTTTAATGTTCCTCCAGGACCTAATAATCCAGTAGGGATTCTATGGAATGGCCTGACCGCAAGATCTGTAGGCATTCATGGCACGAATAACCCAGACACGATTGGACGGGCGACTAGCTCGGGTTGTATTCGAATGTCTAACTGGGATGTCGTCAAATTACCAAACTTCCTCAGACCAGGTTGCACTGTCGTTATCAGATAAGTTCTTACAAAAATGTCTGTTGCAAAATCTAGAGGTAATGGCACATTGGCTTATTATGCGTTGTAAACTCTTCTCTTTTTTAACTGCTGGTTTTATCTGTACTAGTTCGGCTTTAGAAAAGCCCCTAGATATTGGAGCAACCCTACCAGAAGTCTCTTATATTGGTAACAAAGGGATCAAGCAGCCTCTAAGCCCTCTTAAAGAAAAAGAGTGGCTCCTCGTATACTTTTACCCCAAAGCCGACACTCCTGGGTGCACCAAACAAGCATGCTCCTTGCGTGATGCTTATACAGAATTAAACGATCTTGGAGTTGAAGTTCTAGGTGTATCATTCGATACCGAATCCGACCAAAAAGCATTCGCCCAGAAGTATAACATTCCATTTACTCTTGTAGCAGACAAGTCGCAGATGATGGCCAAAGCCTTTGGAGTACCTAAAATCCCTGTCATTGGCCTAACCAAGCGACAAGCGTTTCTCTTCAAAAAAGGCATTCTCGTATGGAGAGACCTACAAGCTTCTACCGAAGCACAAGCCCAAGATATTCTGACTTATATCAAAAAGGGAGAAAAATCGTGAAATTTTAGCAGAAGGGAGTAATGGTATCATGTGAGTAAGCCACAGGCCATTAAGTTAAAGGGGGTCCGACAAAATAACCTCAAGAATTTAGATTTAGAAATTCAGACAGGGAAGCTAACTGTTATTACGGGGCCCTCTGGTAGCGGTAAGTCATCTCTTGCCTTCCAAACCCTCTACGCAGAAGGTCAACGTCGCTATGTCGAAACCTTCTCTCCATATGTGCGCCAGTTTTTTGACCGAATGGATAAACCCTTGGTCGATAAAATTGAAGGGATCCCTCCAGCGATTGCTATCGAACAAAAAAATGCGATTCGCACCTCTCGCTCTACTGTTGGGACACTCACTGAGCTTAACGATTACCTCAAGCTTCTTTATGCACGTCTAGCGAAAGGTATTGACCCTATTTCAGGAGAGGAAATAACTCCAGACTCCTCACATACGATTGCAAATTGGGCATTTCAGAATCAAGCGGACTCTCCCATTCTAATCTTATTCCCTATCGCTTCCCCATCACCGGAGGCTTCAATAGAAGATTTTTTTGAATTTCTCAATGGTCAAGGGTACTTACGCATAATGGTAGAAGGTGCCATCTATCGCACCGATGAAGCGTCCAGTATTTCTGATCCAAACATCCTACATAAGTACACCATATACGTTGTTCAGGATCGTATTAAAATCTCTCAGGCTAATAGAAAACGATTAGTCGAATCCCTAGAGCGTGCTCTCCTTTTGGGAAAAGGTTGCTGTGCTCTTGGAGGAAAAACCCCTGATGAAAGCTATACCGTCTTAAAATCTTTCTCAGATGAATGGCATAACCCGGACACTGGCACGACTCTTACGCCTCCAACTCCTGGGCTTTTTAGCTTCAATAGCCCTGTCGGAGCCTGCCCCAAATGTCGTGGCTTTGGTCGGGTAATTGGGATAGATCTACAAAAGGCCATTCCTGATCGCTCTCTGTCTATTAGCGAAGGATGTATTAAACCCTTTCAGTCAGATCGAGGAGCCGAAAGCCAACAAGACCTCATTCAAGCCGCCAAAGCTCAAGGGATCGATGTAAACGCTCCTTTTGAGGATCTAGAACCTGACATTCAAGACTGGGTTCTCTATGGAGAAGATCCACACCTTTATGAGCAAGATGTAGATAATGAAGTAGCCGTCCCTCGCTCAGAAAGGCTATGGTTGGAAGGAAAGTGGTACGGAATTCAAGGCTTTTTCGATTGGCTTGAAACCAAGGCTTACAAAATGCATGTGAGAGTCTTTTTAGCTCGCTACCGTTCCTATACAGATTGTCCCTCTTGCCGCGGCCAAAGGCTACGGAATAACGCCTTATGTTACAAAATCAATGGGCACACCCTCCCTGACTTATGGAACCTTTCCCTTGAGTCGTTACAATTGTTTTTTGAAAACCTTCAGAGTTCCGTTCAAGAAAAATCAAATGAAGAAACTCTCCAATTAATCTATGAGCAAATTGTCTCAAGAATCGAGTACCTTCTACAGGTTGGCCTCGGCTATCTCACGCTAAACCGCTCCGCTCGCACTTTATCAGGCGGAGAAATCGCCCGAGTCAACTTGACGACCTGCCTTGGAGCCTCTCTTACAGGGACACTTTTTGTTTTAGATGAACCCACTGTCGGCTTACACCCTAGGGACATCTCCAACCTCATCACTGTTATTCACCGACTACGTGATAAGGGCAATACCTTAGTTATTGTCGAGCATGAAGAAGCTCTCATGAGGCAAGCTGACGAACTTATTGATATAGGGCCTGGCGCTGGGCACTTGGGTGGAACGATCCTTTATCAAGGCGAGGTGGCGCATCATATCTCAAAGAAAACTACCTCTACTACTGACTCCTCCTCTACACTCGACTACCTCAACGGTCAGGCTTCACTTACGATACCTAAACACAGACGCCAGCCCTCGCACTTTATTTCAATCAAAGGACTCTCTAAAAACAACCTTCAAGACCTCTCTATAGACATTCCTTTAGGTATACTCACCTGTATCACTGGAGTCTCTGGTTCAGGCAAATCCACCCTTGTCGAAAAAGGGCTATATCAAAACCTCCTAAAACATTTTAATCCATCTAAAGCAGAGGACGCAGCTCCAATCTCTGAGATTTCAGGCTGGAAAGAGCATATTTCTAATGTCGCATTTATTGACCAAACTCCTTTAGCAAAAACTCCACGCTCTACTCCTGCAGTCTATTTAGGAGCTTTTAATGAAATTCGTCAGCTTTTTGCTCTCACCTCCGAAGCCAAAGTTCGAGGAGTTAACACTGGATACTTTTCTTTCAATTCAGGTACTGGAAGATGCGAACGCTGTATGGGGAACGGTTTTGAAAAGATTGAAATGCAGTTTCTCTCAGACCTTTATCTCAAATGCCCAGAGTGCGACGGAAGACGATTTAAAAAAGAAGCTCTCGAATTAACATACCAAGGGCTAAGCATTGCAGACATATTAGAAACCACTTCAGACGAGGCTCTCACGTTTTTTAACAATCTCACAGACAATGCTCCCAAACCTATCATAAGAAGGCATCGATCAATCATTCGCACTCTGGAGGCCCTCCGCGAAGTTGGTCTAGGCTATCTAACCCTCGGGCAACCACTCAACACCCTTTCTGGCGGAGAATCTCAACGCCTTAAGATCGCGTCGCTTCTATTAGAAACGACTAAGCCTCAAAAAGAAACAGCTCTGAAGCAGGTCTCGAGAACGACAGACACAACAACTCTCATTAAGGATAAGCTAGACTCTCTGATGTCGACCTCTCCCTGCCCCCCTCAAGGCCAGCTCCTGATCCTAGACGAGCCTACTACTGGACTACACTTTGGGGACATAAAGGTCTTACTTAAGGCTTTTGACAAACTGGTAGAAGCAGGGCATAGCTTGATTGTTGTCGAACACAACATGGAGGTTATCAAATCCTCCGATTACATTATTGATCTAGGCCCAGAGGCCGGAACCAAAGGAGGCACAATTTCAGGTGTCGGCACTCCAGAGGACATTGCCCAATTAGATACGCCTACAGGCACTTACCTCTCTAAAGTTTTAGATTCTAACCCATCTCTTTTAGCTGCTGAATCTTCAGGAGAGTATCAAACGTCCGCTCCCCCTCATACGCTGAGTATTCGAGGGGCTAACCACCACAACCTTAAATCATTAGACGTTGACCTTCCTCTCAATTCCTTCAACGTCGTTACGGGATTATCAGGATCAGGTAAGTCTACATTGGCTTTTGACCTCATCTTTGCCGAAGGTCAGAGGCGCTTTCTAGACTCGATGTCTCCTTACGCCAGACAGTTTGCGGAACAATTGGAGAAGCCTAATGTAGACAGTATCACCGGCCTACCTCCTACAGTCGCCATTGAGCAGCGTATCTCTCGGGGAGGAGGCAAGTCAACAGTTGCAACAGCTACCGAAATCTACCACTTCCTTAGACTACTGTTTGCTAAACTAGGTGTGCAACATTGCCCAACGTCGGGAGACCCCGTTGTATCGCAAACAGAAGCCTCTATCTTTGAACAAATTAAAAATGAAGCTAAGAAAGGGCGCATTCATCTTATGGCTCCAGTCGTAAGAGGTCGCAAAGGTTTTCATACAGATGTCGCCGACAGAGCGGCTCGTTTGGGGTATCAAGCCTTACTGGTAGACCGACAAATTATCGAAATTGATGACTTCGAGCCTCTAGAGCGTTATGTCGAACACGATATTGATATTATTGTTACCGCAGGAACCAATCTTTCTCCTAAGCTACTCAAAGCCAAGATTTCCGAAGCCCTAGAGATATCAAAAGGATTTATTCGTATCTTAGATCACACCAATCATTTCAAAGTCTATTCAACCGCAAGAGTAAGTGCCGCAACAGGAGAATCCTTTGAGGCTCCTGATCCCGCTGACTTTTCCTTCAACTCACCCAGAGGTTGGTGCCCCGACTGTCGAGGGTATGGGGTCTTACTCTTGAAGCGTCTCAATCTTGAGAAGTTTGACTCTGCCTTAGAAGCTGAAATTGCAGAAGAAAAAATGCGTCTCAATTCAGACGAAGAAGAAACTATTTGTAGCAGTTGTAAAGGAAGCAGACTCAAGAGATCTTCGCAATTTGTTCTCTTAGGAGACGATAAACTCTCCTTACCAGCGCTCACAGAAGCAACTGTCACACAAGCAAAGGAGCTTGTGAGTGGACTTAAATTCTTAGGCCGTGAAAAAACCATTGCTCGAGATATTATTCCTGAAATTGTGCAACGCTTACACTTTCTCGATCAAGTGGGACTCGGATACCTTTCTCTCAATCGATCCGCTACTACCTTATCGGGTGGCGAGGCGCAACGTATTCGCTTAGCATCCCAACTGGGTTCTAACCTCCAAGGAGTTATGTATGTCTTAGACGAACCAACCATTGGGCTACACCCGAGGGACAATGCAGCTCTTCTCGACACACTCGAAGCCTTACAGAAAAGGGGGAATTCTCTGCTCATTGTCGAACATGATGAAGAAACGATGGCGAGAGCAAATTGTATAATTGATCTCGGACCTGGGGCTGGACGATTAGGAGGAGAAATTGTGGGTCAAGGCTCCCTCAAACAGCTCATGCGCAAGAAAACCTCGGTCACAGGTCAAGCCCTTAGAGCCCCACTTAAGCACCCTCTCAAAGGCCATCGACGCCCAACCAGTACGCTTTCCTCCAAAGAATGGATCACGATCAAAGGATGTCATGTCAATAACCTCCAAAATATAGATGTTAAGATCCCCAAAGGGCGCTTAACTATTATCAGTGGAGTCTCAGGTTCAGGAAAGTCCTCCTTCATGAGAGGAACCCTACAACCCGTCGCCAATACCCTTTCTAAACTGAAGGCCGAGAAAAAATTAACCCAAACACAAAAGCGTTCGATTGCCCCCTACTGCAAGGATGCAAGTGGGTTTAGTGACTTCAAATATGTGTTTGAGGTTGACCAAAGCCCTATCGGCAAAACCTCACGTTCATGCCCTGCCACCTATGTCAAAATCTTCGATAATATACGTAAGGTTTTTGCACAACTTCCTGAAGCCCAAATACGAGGGTTTTCCGCTGGCAGATTTAGCTTTAATAACGCCGAAGGCCAGTGCCCAGACTGTAAAGGGAACGGTTCTGTCAAACTCGAAATGGACTTTCTCCCGAGCACCCGAATTCCTTGTGAAACTTGCCGAGGAGATCGATACAACCCCGCCACTCTCACGGTGCTTTATAAGGGCAAAACCATCGCCGATGTCTTAAAAATGTCTATCGGTGAGGCCGCAGAATTCTTCTCATCACATCCAAAGCTCAGTAGAACCCTTAAGCTCTTAGCAGAAACAGGTTTAGAATATTTACAGATCGGCCAACCGAGCCAGACCCTAAGTGGGGGAGAAGCTCAACGATTAAAGCTGGTCACAGAACTCACCAAAGGTCGAGTCAAAGAAAACGGCACCAAAGCTCTCAACAAAAACATCTATCTAATTGAAGAACCAAGTATCGGCCTGCATCTAAACGACATTCGCAAGCTCATAGATGTCTTACACCGCCTAACTGACGAAGGACATACTGTGGTTGTAGTCGAACACCACCCTGCCTTAATGGCGGAGGCAGACCACATTCTAGACTTCGGCCCGGAAGCTGGGCCGAACGGAGGAATCATATGTGCACAAGGCTCTCCGGAAGAAGTCGCTCAATCACAAGACTCTACAACTGCCCCTTTCTTACGACAGACACTCAACAGCTAGTAACCTTTCTACCCAAAAGCCTTTAAATACAGTATAAAGGCTACTCCACCAAGAGGAATGAAGCCTTGCTTAACCTATCTCCTCACACCTGTGAGCGTCCCTCATATAAAATATGAAACGGCTTACCCACTCAGGTAAGCCGCTTATGTAACACATATGAAATAACAACTACTTA
>CAYUKP010000024.1:0-17496 GCA_964445335.1 uncultured Verrucomicrobiales bacterium | reverse complement strand
TTTCTAGGAGCTTTGGTATGTGCCATTTTGTGGGGGAGTGCCTTTCCTGCGATTAAGCTGGTTTATAGTGAATGGCACAGTCAGGGAGAGGACATTACTCTTTGGATGAAGTTTTGGTTTGCAGGGGTGAGATTTGTGATTGCAGGGGGGCTCTTGTTATTCGTTGCTAAGGAGCCTCGAAAGCAATGGAGGGATACGCCACGCCACCTTATTGTGGCGATGACTCTGACACAGACCGTGTTGCAGTATGTCTTGTTTTATACAGCCCTTTCTTATGTGAGTGGGAGCTTGGGTGCTCTGCTTACCGCAAGTGGGAGCTTTTTGTGGCTTTTGCTTGCTCCAATGTTTGGGCATTCCGTAAAAGGAGGGAGGAAAGTCTGGTTGATTTTATCTTTGGGTGCTCTGGGAGTTGGAGTCGCCGTTTATTCCCCAGCAGATACCTCGACTAATCCTTTGGTTGGAATTTTGCTTTTGTTGTTGGCAAACCTTTGTGGAGTCTTCGCCATATTGACCTTTGGAAAGGTAAAGAAGACGATGGATGCAAGAGCGTCTACTGGTTATGCACTTTTGTTAGGAGGGCTAGTCTTGTGTCTCTTAGGGAGTCCTGTCGCAACAGAATCTCGGACTCTTTTCAGCTCTTTCGTTTGTGCTATGACCTTGTATTTGGCATGCGTTTCGGCAATGGCATTTGCTCTCTGGTATGAGCTTTCCACTCGCTATTCTCTTGCGCTTCTTGCGACCTTTAGGTTGATGATTCCGATTATGGGTGTTCTCCTTTCCATTCTTTTTTTAGAGGGTGAGACCTTTACTCTTTCGATTCTAGGAGGTGCCTTTATTGTATGTGTAGCCATGTATTTATCACAAAAAAGTCATTCGTAAGGACGGAATTATATTTTCATTTGTATGATGAAAGCTAAGGTTCTCTTCGTAATAATGCGTTTTCATCATATTCTTTTACTTCTGAGTTTGCTGACGTCACCCATAGTGGCAAGTGTTCCTCAGCTTCATTTACCGACGTCTAATACGGCAATTTTTAACCAACGATCGAATGACTTCTTTATGTATGTTGACAGTTGGTTTGAAGGGAAGTCGTCTAAACCTTGGCAGGCAGGTACCTATGGCTTTGTGAGGAATCTTAAGCGTGTTAAGGGCGGCGTTATCGGGACGAGGTTTCATGAAGGGGCTGATATTAAACCTGTGAAGCGAGACCAAAACGGGAAACCTTTGGATCTAGTAAGGGCAGTGTGTCGAGGTAAGGTTGTGCATGTGAATGACGAGAGTCGCGCGAGTAACTATGGAAAATATGTGGTTTTGGAGCACAATTGGGGAGAAGGGCCGATTTATAGTCTCTATGCTCACCTGCAATCGATTACTTGTAAGGTGGGGGATCTTGTGCAAGCGAAGGAATCCATTGGGGTGTTAGGGTATACAGGAGTGGGCTTGAATAAGAAGAGAGCGCATTTGCACTTTGAAATGGCTTTGAGGCTATCGGATGACTTTGAGTCCTGGCATCAGAAGCGCTATAATACGTCATCTAAGCACGGAAATTATAATGGATTAAACCTGACAGGCATAGATGCCATCGCATTTATTCAAGAGGTGAGAGCGAAGAAGGTGACGACGCTTAAGCAGTTTTTGAGAAAGCAGCCTTCTTATTATTCTATTTTGATCCCTTCGGAAAAGATGCAATCTTTCAAGAGGAGATATGCTTGGTTGTGGGAGCACCCTAATGAGAAAACTCAGTCGGTCAAAGTGATGTTTTCGGCCTCGGGTCTCCCTTTACGTATTTTTCCGGGTGTTCGTTCGGTAGCAGAGCCAGAGGTGAGTCATATTAAGCATATTATGGGGAGATATGAAGATCGAACAATAGGGCGAATTTCAGGTACAGGGGATCAAGTAAAAATCACAGCTAGAGGGAAACGTTATCTTGCATTACTCATGGGAGAGTCGTAACTTCCTATCAAAAATGACTGTTGAACAAAAAATAGAAGATCTAGGTTATACTCTTCCAGAAGCACCTGCACCAGTTGGCTCATACCTTAACGCTATTGTTTCAGGCAACCAACTTCATATTTCAGGAGGACTCCCATTTTCGGCTGAAGAAAAAATAGTAGGGAAAGTTCCTGTTGATACCTCCATTGAGGAGGCTCAAAGAGGGGCTATTATGATTATCTTGAATCGCTTAGCTGTTGCAAAGGCGGAGTTAGGATCTCTCAATCGTATTAATAAGGTAATTTCTATTAGTGGTTTTGTAAATTCTGCTGCTGATTTTTATGATCATCCTTTGGTGATTAATGCAGCCTCTGACTTTTTGGTCGACATCTTTGGTGAGGCAGGCAAGCACAGTAGAGTAGCAATGGGTGTGGCAGCATTACCTCTGAATGCATCTGTTGAAATTTCTATGATTTTAGAAATAGGATAGGAGACCTTTACCATCAAACTGCGTGTCAAAAGAGCTGAGAGAGACGGTCGAGGGTAAGCGCCTAAGGCAAACAAAGGGGAATACGGGCTGGAAATTATGGGGGCCATATGTTTCTGAGCGCCAATGGGGTACGGTAAGAGAGGATTACTCTCAAAACGGAGATGCTTGGAATTCTCTATCGTATGATAAGTCCCGTTTGTTTGCCTACCGTTGGGGAGAAGACGGATTAGGAGGGTTTTCTGATGCAAAGAGTAAAGTGTGTATGTCCCTTGCACTATGGAATGGACAGGATGATCACTTGAAAGAAAAGCTTTTTGGGTTGCCCAATACAAGTGGAAACCATGGAGAAGATGTCAAAGAGATCTATTATTACTTAGACTCTACTCCAACCCATAGTTATTGTAAGATGCAATATCTCTACCCTCAAGAGATGTTTCCGTATGATAACTTACGGTTTGAGAATAGTATTAGATCTAGGCATGAGTTAGAATATGAACTGAGAGATACAGGTGTCTTTGATAACAATCGCTACTTCAAGGTTGATATTGAATATGTCAAGGCTAGTGAGAATGACATTATAGCGAAGTATACGGTGACGAACCAAGGTGACTTGGATGCAGACATTCTCGTCTTACCTCAGATTACTTTGAGAAATACGTGGAGCCATTCGAGTAGTGAAAAGGTACCCGAAATGCGTATGAGGCAGGATGGCTCTGTTAGTTTAAAAGCTGATTATTTAGATAAGGAGTTTTCGATTGTCTCTCCTGGGGCTGAGCGGTTTTTGTTTACTAATAATGAAACAAACTCACGTTGGCTTTATGGAGATCCTAATTGTACTCCGTATACCAAGGAGGCCTTCCACCGCTATTTTATTCAGAAAGATAAAGCTGCGGTAAATCCTGAGCAATTTGGCTCTAAGGTGTGCGCAGTGCATAGATTAAATTTGGCTCCGGGAGAAAGTAAGAGTGTTATGTTACGCCTCGCTGCACATAACAATGTCTTCGACTTTTCTTACTTAGATTATATGGTAGACCTTCGTAAGGAGGAGGCCGATACATATTATAGCGTCTTGCAGAAAAGGGTGCCATCTGCAGATGAAAGAAAAATCCAACGTCAGGCTCTGGCAGGGATGTTATGGTCTAAGCAGTTTTACTATTACGATGTAGAGCAATGGCTGGATGGGGATGATGGACATCCGCGCCCTCATATCCAGCGACATAAGGGACGAAATCATGATTGGCGTCATCTGAAAAATGAAGATATTGTCTCGATGCCTGATAAGTGGGAATACCCTTGGTATGCTGCGTGGGATCTAGCCTTTCACTGTATTCCATATGCGATGGTTGATGCGGACTTTGCCAAGCGTCAATTAGTGCTCATGTTAAAGGAGCGTTATCAGCATCCTAATGGGCAGATTCCGGCATATGAATGGAATTTCTCAGACGTGAACCCTCCTGTACATGCCTGGGCTTGTCATCGGGTGTTTCAGATGGATCGTAAGCGCAATGGAGAGCCTGACTATTTCTTTCTAGAGCGTTGTTTCCATAAGTTGTTGATCAACTTTACCTGGTGGGTTAACCGAAAGGATATTAATGGAAACAATGTCTTCCAAGGCGGGTTTTTAGGCTTAGATAATATCGGATTGTTTGACCGTTCCGCTCCTTTACCGGGAGGGGGGCACATAGACCAAGCAGATGGGACAGCTTGGATGGCGTTTTATTCGCTGAGCATGATGAAGATCGCACTAGAGTTAGCGCAGAGAAATTCGGTGTATGAACATACGGCGACCAAGTTTCTAGAGCACTTCCTTCATATTGCAGAAGCTCTCAATTTCTGTGGTCCTGACGGGAAAGGCTTATGGGATGAGGAAGATGGGTTTTACTACGATATTCTTCATCAGAACGGTAAAGACCCTGTGATGCTTAAGGTTCGAAGTATGGTTGGGATCATTCCTCTGTTTGCAGTAGAAATCTTAGAAGACGATTACTTGAAAAAGGTTCCTCACTTTAAGGAGCGCTTAGAGTGGCTCTTTGAAAACCGTCCTGAGTTTACGCGACATGTGAGTCATCAAGAAGATGAAGATGACGGAAAGCATAAACGTATGGTTTCTTTAGTCAGTCAGGAGCGTTTGGAGCGCATTATGAGCCGCTTATTTGACCATAAGGCATTTTTCTCAGATTATGGAATTCGTTCCCTGTCGAAGGAGCACTTAGATGAGCCTTACCATTGGCATAGTGGGAGCATTCAAGGTCAAGTGAGCTATATTCCTGGAGAGTCTGATAGTTCGATGTTTGGAGGGAATTCAAATTGGAGAGGCCCTGTATGGTTCCCTCTGAATTACCTCTTGTTTGAGTCATTACAGAAGCACCATTATTATTACGAAGATGCCCTCAATGTGTGTTCAGATAGTCAATTCGATCTTTATATTAAGATTCGTGACTTATCAAATCGCCTTGTAGATCTCTTCCGTCAGTATCCTGCAAGAGAACCTCAAGAGGAGCAGTGCAATCCGAGTCGTAGGCCGTGTCATGATGACGACCCGTTTACTCATGAACACCCACTTTTCTATGAGTTTTTCCATGGAGATACAGGACGAGGTTTGGGTGCCTCGCACCAAACGGGTTGGACTGGTTTAGTCGCTAAGCTGATTCAATCTCTACACGAGAAGTAACAGCAAGGTTCCTTTACACAGAAGAGTAACAAGAGGGAACCCCTCTTGTTATTTTTTTTACACTATGGGTTGTAGGGGCAAAGGCTTCTATAATTTCCTCATAGATTTTTTGGGCAATGTTGTCTTCACCACAGGTGAAAATATCTATTGCAGAGTATTGGTACTCGGGCCAGGTGTGAATGGTGATGTGGCTTTCTGCTATCACGACGACACCACTGAGACCATAGGGGCTAAATTGATGAATGATGGAGTCGATGACGGTTGCTCCAGCTGTTTTTGCGCAGTTGATGAGGGTCTCTAATACAGCCTTAGGATCAGTAAGTGTAATTTCTTTCCCGCCTTTGCATTCAACAATATAATGAATGCCTAAAGCGGTGTCATGAGAGGAGTTAGCCATTAATGAATTGCCCAGAGTCTTTTCCATAGAGGGGTGCGGTCACTACCTTCAAGAGGTTTTAGAGCTGGGTTTATTACTCCGTGGCTTGGATACCATACATGTAAGTTGGAGTGTATTTCAAGGTCGTCAGGATAGAGCTCCTTGAGGAGAGTAAAGCCCTGAGAGGTTATGTCATTCAAGATGTCTTTCGCCGACACCTTAACGTCATTGTCTTCATACCCTAAATCACGGGCGGAAATAGCAGCTTCACAAATTTCCTCTATTTCGTGCCAAAACGCTCCACCATTCAGCCCGATTTGCCAGCCAGCGGATCCAATATCAAAGCGTTGTTCCTGAATGAATTGTAAATACACTAATTCAATTGGGCTGCCCCCTAAGTGGTCTAATACAGCAAGCCTTAGATCATCCCATCGTTCATCTTGGATGAATTGTTGCCAATCTGAGGTCTGGGAAAATTCACCGTAATGATTGAGCGCAAAGGTTCCTTCTTCCAAATCTACATGGGCGAACACATCAAAATATGTTAACATTTCTTGGTAGCGCTCCTTGAGGGTTTCTGCAGATTGGCGGCCTGTATCACTTAGGCTATAATGGTAAGACGAATCAATTTCGATCATCTTTTTCATGAGTAACCATTCGAGAATGGGTTGTAGCTTATCATCTTCACCAAGGAGTAAAACATCATAGCTTTTTTTATCATGATACATATGATGCAGTAAGAGGCCGCCTGCATATGTGAGTTTTTGGTCGTCTGAGAGGTGTGTGATCATGGGTAGGATAAACCGTTAAGGGTTAGAATAAAGAACCTGTTAAAATAAGAGCGGCACCAATGGAGGTGACGGCTTCGATGAGAGCAGCCCCCCAATTGTTATCTAAGCTTAATTCCTGATCTAAGCACCCTTTAGGGAGAATTACTTTATCTGTGATCAATCTAACGAGCTTCAAGAATATGACAGCTATTAGAGCCCATATACAGAGCCCTAAGATATTATTGTAGTATTGGAGGTAGAATGCGAGGATGATACTGAAGGCGATTAAGTTGCCACCAAAGGCGACGCCTACGGCCGCATTGTCGCGTTCGAGTTCTGTATGAATGCAGAATTTGGCGCCTTTTTGGTAGAAGAACGCAAAGACGATGAAGAGGGCTTGTGCTAAAATAAACCACCCTGTGGTGTAGCCAATATCCACTAAGACTGAATGGTTGGTTTCATACATCATGAGTCCTTTGATGATTAATGCGGTAGAAATATAGCTTCCCGCCTGAACAGCTCCGACACCAATGTTACGATCGTGAACGAGTTCTTTGCGATTAGAGAATTTTGGTAAGAGAACCTTGTCTGAAATGATACGTGCACTAATAAGTAGCACGCATGCCAATTCAGCCCACAAGGCGGTTTCCTTTAAGTCAGCTCGTACTCCTTCTGATGTAGATTCTGATGTTAATACGGCATACAGGATAATGTATAAGGCGAATAAAAAGCCGGTGAAGGAGGTTGCAACAGCTTTGTTGTCTTGGATGGTTAATTCTCGGTTGAGGTTATACCCAGACGTTAAGTTGTTAACGGTTTTTGCAATGACGATTAAAGAGAGAGTGAGGCAGAGGTATATCAGAGCACGCCAATCAAGGAGTTCTGCCAATTCATTTAAAAATGCGATTCGGTCCATAATGTGATAAGGTTACTTGCCACCGCCAAAAGAACTTCTTGAACGGGTTGTTCGGCTGCTTCCATATCTTGCTGAGGGTTTTGTGCTAAAGCTATTGCCACTAGAGGAACGTGAGTAGGTGGAACGCTGAGTAGGGGGGCTAGTCGTGCGAGACTGTCCAAAACCTGTTCCTTTCGCGGGGGATTTTACGGAACTGCTTTTATTAGTTTGCCCAAAGCCTTTAGCGGTGGGCTTAGAGCGAGAAGGATTGAGCTTTTGGAATGAGCGTTGACTCTCAGTAGGGTTTTTCAAGGGCGCTTTGATTTGTTTGGCCGTTTTATTATAGTTAGGAGACTGAACAGGCTGTTTGACGACGGTGCGTGTAGAGGACTTAAAGTCTCTACTGTAGGGTTGGCTCTGATGGTACCCACGGTAGCTATTAGGAGACATGGGTTGGCGTCTCTGATGATAGTCAGGGTATCTATTGTATCCCCAAGGAGAAGAGTAGGGCATCATATTACGCAAGAAGTATCCCCAAATCAGGACATCAGTAAGACCCATTCTATTATGATAGTGATGATGGTTTCCATAGACTTGTGGGTTGCCGGTTGTCTGTACTGTCGCCTGTTGTGTAGCTTCGTCCACTTCAAATTGAATGACAGCTAGCTCTTGTTCATCGTTTGGAGCAACTTCGGTAGTCAGTGAGAACCCCTTTCCTGTGTCATTGTTAATCTCGGTGATTTTAATGAAGTCAATGGTATTGTCTTCATTCAAGTCGAGGTTGTTAATGGGATTGTTGGGTTTGTTGAGTTCTTGTTCAAATTCTTGTGCCGATTTCACTTTTGTAGCCAAGTCTGTGACCGCTTGTAAGTTAAGGCCATCAGAGGCCATTTTCTGAACGGTCGTGACATAAGTTGTCTGAGGCTTTGTGTCGTGAACTTGCTTTTGGACGTCGCTCTCACATGAAGGCGTCAAGCATATGAGAAGGGTGATACAGGTAGAAATAAAGGGTTTCATAGGTGCTTAGAAAAGTTATTCGTTAGTCCAGCCTTTAGTATAATGGCTTAAGACTGCTGTGTCTAGTAGAGTCGTGATGTCCGTCTCGGTAGACTCTAAAGTGCCTTTCCCGAAGTAGGTGCTTGCTTGAATTAAGTCTACTGTCAGGTATTGGGTTTCTTGAGGAAGCGCTGTGATTGAGCGTAATTGTTTTGTGAGCCCTTCAGAGCTGAGGAATTCTTTGTGCGTTGCAAACCACCACCCCCATTCTCCAAAGGACGGGACATGATCATGAGTAGGAGCTACAGCAAATCCTGAAGACTCTAAGGTACGCCCTATGCAGAGAAAGGCTTCTTTTGCTTGAAAGGGGGAGGTGGATTGTTGAACGATAATTCCATCAGCTGCGAGATGGAGCTTTAGTGCGCTGTAAAAGGCTGAGCTATAGAGCTTGGCTAACTCAGGGCTTGATGGGTCAGGGAAATCTAAAATAATGACATCAAACCGTCCTTTAGCTTGGTGGATGTAGGACGAGGCGTCTAGGTTCATGACGTGTAAGTCTGGGCCAGATGTGATTTCTTGGCGTCTCCTAAGTCTCCTTTGTTTGACGGTTTCTAGGGCATATGCTGAACCAGGAGAGACGGCTTGGTTTGCGATATAGTTTACTCGTTGATTTGTTAGAGCGTAGTTGTTGAGCTTGGTTAAGGAAGGGTGGGTTCGTGCCAGGTCGGTCATTTGAGGGTCGAGATCGACTAGAACAATTTCTGACACTTCGGGGTATTTGAGGACTTCTCGAACGGCGAGCCCATCTCCGCCCCCGAGGATAAGAACGCGCTTTTTATGCCCTGCGATAGCCATTGCAGGGTGGACGAGGTGCTCATGATAAATGTATTCATCTGTTGCACTAAATTGAATATGGCCGTTGATGTAACAACGGAGGGTTCCTGACTTTCCTTTAGTTAAGACAATGTGTTGGTAGGGGGTGGTTACGCTATGGATCACTTGGTCTAAATAGAGGGATTGCTCGGTATGGATAGACCATTTATGTGAATGAGTTCCTCCCCATAAAAGGAGACCGGCACTTGAGAGGATCGCGAATAAGACTCTTTTACTGCAGAGTAAGTTGGCTCGGAAGCATATCCAACACAATAAAGCAGTTAGGAGAGAAAGCCCACCTAAGACATAGGCTGTTTCATGTAAGGTAAAGAACTTTGGTAAGATGAAGACCCAACCGAGTGCGCCAACGAGGGCTCCGATATAGTCCATTTTCAGTATGGTTGCGAGATTTGAGCGAATGTCTTGCGAAAATTCCTCGTTTAACCGAGTGATCAATGGGATTTCAAAACCGATTAGGACACCGATCATACTAATAAGACCATAATGAATCAAACTAAAGTGATAGGGATAATGGGCAAAAGCTATTAAGGAGAGAATTGGGCCAAACCCTCCTAAAAGGGAGAGTAGAACTTGGCTTAATAATAGGGCTAGCAACGCACGCTTCTGTGTTATGAGGCGTTGAACCTCTGCGCCGACTCCCATGCAAAACAACATAAGTGCGATTACGACAGCCCATTGTCTCACAGAATTCCCTAGAAGATCTGAAGCAATTTTCGAAAAGGTATACTCGTAGGCTAAACCACATCCACCCATGACAAAAATGGCGATGCCTAAAACCCAACTTTTTTGAATAGTTCTCTTCCGCACTGGAATTCCTCTACGATGAATGGGAGGAAAAGTCTAGAAAAGCTCTCCAAATGTGAATGATTTTAATTATGTAATCATTGGAAACAGGTTTGACCTTGAGGTTTTTCCACATATATAGAAGGTATTTTCACTAATATGTTAAATCGCATTTCAATCCAAGACATTATCTTGGCGACCGGAGGGACGCTTATAGCTGATGGTTCTGAAAGTTCGTTTCTCTTAAATGTCAATACAGATACGAGAAAGATAATGAAAGGAGACCTTTTTGTTGCTCTGAAGGGCGAGTCTTTCGACGCTCACAACTTTCTAGACGTTGCTATTGAGAAGGGCGCATCGACTCTCATTGTCCAAGAAGATCGAGGAGTGACAGGAGTAAATGTTATCCTTGTAGAGGATACCTTAAAAGCGTTGCAGGATTTGGCAAGTTATTGGCGTAGTCAATTGACTGATCGCTCTATTGGGATTACGGGGTCTAATGGCAAAACGTCCGTAAAGGATCTTACAGCAGCAGTTCTGAGCCAAAAGTTTCAGACAAAGGCTACGTTAGGAAATTTTAATAATCACATTGGATTACCTCTTACGGTCTTAAGAAATAGCCCAGAAGATGAGGCGACGATCTATGAAATGGGCATGAATCACCCTGGAGAAATTGCCCCTCTCTGTGAAATATGTCGTCCTTATGTTGCGGTAATTAGTAGTATAGGAACGGCACATATCGAATATATGAAGACTCAAGAAGCCATCGCTCAGGAAAAAGGAGCGCTACCCGCTTCTTTACCTGAAGATGGAGTGTTGATTATTACGCATGATGTGGCGCAGAAAGACATTCTTCTCGGAATGAATAAAGGGAAGCTTATGCAGGTTGGGATAGAGGCTGAAGGAGTAGATGTGCAGGCGTCCGAATTACGATCCGATGCTACAGGTACTACCTTTACGCTGACGATAGGAGGGGAGTCTGCTGTAGTGAATTTGCCTTTGAAAGGGAGACATATGGTTTCTAATGCGCTCTTAGCAGCTGCTGTTGGGAGTGTTTATCAATTGGATGTCGCGACAATTGCTCAGGGCTTAAGCTCTGTAAAATTGACTTCAGGGCGTCTCAGGCAGTTTGAACACAGTGGACACTTGATCTTAGATGATACGTATAACGCCAATCCTGACTCGGTGAAGGCCGCTGCGAGAACGCTGAAGGAGTCTTTAAACTCAGATCAAGCGGGTTACCTTGTCTTGGGGGCGATGGGAGAGCTTGGTCATCTCAAAGACGAAGGACATAGAGAGGTGGGTGCTTATGGAGCAAACTTAGACTTATCAGTTATTAGTGTAGGAGAAGAAGCTCAGCTGATTTATGAAGGTGCGAAAGCACAAGGTGGTTTTGCAAAACATTTTGATAAAAAGCAAGAAGCCATTGACTGGATGAGAGATAACCTACAAGAAGGTTCACAGATTTTGTTTAAAGGGAGTCGCTCATCAGCAATGGAGACGGTCATGTCATCAGTCTTCCCGGAACAAGGATAATATTTTACCCCAAACAATATGTTATACGCTATATACGAATTTTGGTTGGCAGCCTTTGAAGCTAATGAATCTTGGGCTCAATCTTTTAAGTTCTTAAATATTTTTCAATATATAACCTTTAGAGCACTACTTGCCTGTATCATGGCATTTGTTCTCAGTCTCCTTATTGGGCCTCGGCTTATTATGGCTCTCAAGCTCTTAAAGGCTGGCCAACCTATTAGAGGTGCTGAACTTTTGCGTGGGTTACATGAGAAGCATGAAGCGAAGGCTGGTACGCCAACGATGGGAGGAGTCATGATTATTGGAACGGTTTTGGTTTCCGTTCTTTTTTGTGGACGTCTTCTCAATCCCTTTTTGGTTGTCACAATGTGTAGTATGATCGCATTAGGACTGTTGGGATTCTTGGATGACTATATGAAGGTGGTCAAAAAGAATGCTGATGGGGTGAGTGCTAAAACTAAACTGTTTTGGCAACTTCTTGTCGGAGGGATTGTTGCCTTATTTCTATATACGAAGCCTGAAACAAGCACTTATCAATTTATAGATCAGCAGATTAGTATTAGCGAAATATGCTTTCCTCTCTTCAAGACCCCTCTCATTAATTTAGGCATTTTCATCATCCCATTCTTTATTGTATTATCTATAGGAAGCTCCAATGCGGTAAATCTCACTGACGGGCTTGACGGATTGGCGATAGGAGTGACTATTGTCGTTTCTTTAGCCTATTCTATTATTGCATATCTTGCGCAACATCATTGGCTAGCGACTGAATACCTTTCCATTCCACATAATCCTTATTTGGGAGAGATTACGGTCTTTCTTATGGGGTTGGTTGGAGCAGGTTTCGGCTTTTTGTGGTTCAATGCGCACCCGGCCAAAGTATTTATGGGAGATACAGGGTCTTTAGCGATTGGTGGCGCTTTAGGAAGTGTTGCTATTTGTACGAAGCAGGAGTTACTACTCGTAGTTATTGGGGGGGTGTTCGTAATGGAGGCCTTGTCTGTGATTTTGCAAGTAGCGAGTTACAAACTGCGAAAGAAGCGTATTTTCAAAATGGCACCTATTCATCATCACTTTGAGTTGAGCGGGTGGCATGAAAACCAAGTCATTGTGAGATTTTGGATTATGTCTATTTTCCTTGCTCTTATTGGCTTGGGGCTTATAAAACTAATATAGTGCGCTTGTTCGTGATAATGAGTTTAAAGTAAAAGATATTGACAAAATAAAGTGATTTTAATTAAAATTTCGTATGAACTATTTTCTTATAACACTTTATTTTTTAATAGGACTTATAGGATATGGAAATGAGCTTTTAAGTCCTACAGTTCCTGGTTTTTACGAAGTAGAGTCTGAATCTTCTTCAGATAGATTTCTTCTGCATTATGATGAAGTCGTTTTACAACCTGGTGAGCAGATTGTAACAAAGTTTGGAACAATTCCATCATCAGAGGATGATTTGAGAAAGCCTCAATGGAAGGTCAGTGTAAAATCATTAGGCCTACCTCAACGCTCTAGACATCGTCTTATTCATACTGAGTTTGTCATGTATGAGTCGGAGGCTACGAGAGATGCTTACGGAAATGTGAAGGAGTTGGCTCCTGCTGTTGTTGAGGCGTTACGTGTTGATAAGAAGAATTTTTCCTCTGCATCAAATGGTCATTATGGACATTTAGTGATCACGAATCATAGTGAGATCGAGAGAACGTATGAGATTATTGTATGCAAAAGCTCAGATGTACACGTGATTAAGCAATACAAAGCTAATGTAAAAAAAGCAGGATTAGACTTCAAACCATTGAAAAGAACTAGTGAAGAATAAGGGGCTTTTTCAAAAGACTTAAGGCTTTACCTTCTTCTGTGCAGATGTCAAATGTTAGGCTATGCAAAGGCACGAATGGAGAGATAATTCTGATGAGGAGCATAGATTTTATCGTGCGACATATCATGCGGGGCGTTGGAACATCGCAACGCAAGTGAAAGGCATCGAGCGCTGGACTAATATTAAAGAGCCATCCCAAGATTTGTGGCAGGAGCTCCGTTCATTACTTTGGGCAAAATATCAAAGAAAGCGTTGCACGTGGAAGGTAGTCAGTAGTGTCGACCGTATTCTAAAGGATCAATTCGACATCACTCCTCCTCAGTAAGTTTATCTGACAGATTTGTTCAAAATTCATGAATACGCAGTTTTGGCAAGAGTTGGATAAGAAGCATTGTTGGCACCCTTTTACATCTCAAGCTCAATGGACGGATATTGCGAGCTCTCCTCTTATGTTAGAGTCTGGCCAGGGAGTGTGGCTCACAGATACCGACGGGGTTTCGTATATAGATGGTAACTCGTCTATTTGGACTAATATTCATGGACATAATCACCCTGTCTTAAATCAAGCGCTTACAGATCAATTAGCTAAGGTTGCGCATACATCTTATTTAGGTTTTGGGCACCCTTTAGCGTCTGCTTTAGCTGAGCGACTTTGTCGGCTTTTTCCTGAGGAAACTCTTGAGCGTTGTTTCTTCTCTGATGACGGGTCGACAGCAATGGAAGTCGCCATGAAGATGTCGATTCAATATCGGCTTCAAAATGGACAACCTAATAAAGTCGGATTTATCTCTTTCAACAATGCTTATCATGGCGATACAATGGGAGCGGCTTCTTTGGGCGGAGTTTCCTTGTTTTTTGACAGGTTTAATAAGCTAGGGTTGCCTAGTTATAGAGTAAATGAATTTGTCGATTTAGAGGCGTTGGATCACAAGATATTATCTACGATTACAGCTCTCGTGATAGAGCCTATGATACAGGGTGTGAATCAAATGACCCCGTGGCCTGAGGGGTTACTTAAACAATTAAGAGCTTGGGCGGACAGGTATGATATTCATTTGATCTTTGATGAGGTGATGACAGGGTTCGGAAGGACAGGTAAAATGTTTGCTTGTCACCATGAAGGGGTTATTCCTGACTTTTTGTGTTGTGCTAAGGGAATTACGGGAGGCTATATGCCAATGGCTGCTACCTTGACTACAGAGAAGGTTTATGAGGCGTTTTTAGGAGAGAAGGAAAAGGCGTTTTATTATGGACATAGTTATACTGCAAACCCTCTAGGGTGTTCAGTTGCCTTGGCATCATTGGATCTCTTTGAGACGGAGCAAACCCTTCAACGTGTGAATGCTAGTGCTCTCTATCTCTCTCAGATCTTGCAGGAATTACTTTCTTCGATCGCGTATGTTTATGAGGTTAGGCAACTTGGTCTGATCGTAGGAATTGAGTTACGTCAACAAAGCGGAGATCGATGGGATCCGTCCTTAGCTGTTGGGAAACGCGTCGCACAGGAGGCGATGAAGTATCAATTTTTGACACGCCCCATTTTAGATACGTTGGTATTGATGCCGCCGCTTGTGATTTCAGAAGCCGAATTATTGACTTCGGTAACTGCTCTACAAAAAGCGATTGTAGAAGTGTGCGAGGTATTGTAAGGGCGCTCTTATTTGGGTTTGCGGGAATGGGCTCCATTCCCTGTTCGCCCATCACCAAAGTACTTCTCACTGCGGTATCTGAGCCAAGTTCTCAACTCTGGAGGAATCTGGTTTCGTTGCTCTGGGGTTAATGTTTCATACAAGGTGAGTGCTCGTAATCTTTCGGCACGGCACCCTTTGTTTTTGTGTTGATCCCAGAGTGTTCTTGCCACTCTGATACGGCGACAGACTTCTTTAATGAGAGCTGAGCCTTTTAAAACTTGGTTTTTTCGGGCTGGCATTAAGTCGTTTTCTTAATTCCTCCTGTCCAGCCAAGTTTAACCCGTAAGGTCTCATAGTATGAATGGTCAGGCATCTGTAGAAGTTTAATAATGTTGCTACCCTTTGTGACTTTAACTGATGTTTGAGGCGCGATTCGTAGAACATCTCTGCCATCAACAGTAAAAAGTACAGGTTCGCTTCCGCAGGGCTTTAAGGTAATCTGTGAGACGTTTGGTACCACAAGAGCTCGGTTGCTCAGTGTATGTGGACAGATGGGGTTTAAGACGAATACTCCAGAATTCGGTGCGATGAGTGGGCCACCTGCGGCCAAAGAGTAAGCGGTAGATCCTGTAGGGGTAGAAACGATGAGGCCGTCTGCTTTGTAATGCGTGAGAAACTCCCCATCAATTTGTGCTTCAATATTGATTAGTCTTCCTGTTTCGCCTCGCATCATAACGAGTTCGTTTAAGGCCCAAAAGGTTTGCTTACCTTTGACTTCCTCATACATCTGAACCTCAATGGTGCTTAACTCTTTGGTTTTCAACGCTCCAGACATGAGAAATTGGGTGAAGGTGGCAAAGTCCTCGTCTGTGCATGTTGTGAGAAATCCGAGAGTACCTATATTAATGCCAGCAATAGGAGTTTCGAAGTCCCCGCCCATACGGTGCACTGTTTCTAACATGGTTCCGTCTCCGCCAAGCGACAAAACCAAATCTACATTTTTATAGAAGTTTGGAGTGCCTTCACATCCCACAAGAGCGGCAGCTTCGACATCAAAAACCAACTCGACTTCGTAGGGGTGTAGAGCCTTCATGATCATCTTTAATGCTGAAGGCGCGTCAACCTTTGTGGGGTTAGCAAAAATTCCTATTTTCATGACTTCTTATGGGTAGGGCCTTTAAACTCAGTTAAATAGCGTATTTCTCACCAGGCTCAGGAATGATGATTTCGCTCTCGGGCATCTTCTCACGGAGTTGTTGTCTGAACCATTCACGAGCATCTGTATCACCATGCGTAAGGAAGATCTTTTTGGCTCCAGACCCAATGGCTAGTTTGAGGATATCTTCTCGTGGCGCGTGCCCACTAAAGTCAAAGCATTCGACTGAACTCAATAAAGCAATTGGAGGAGTCCTTTCGTCTAAAGTGATTTTATCTCCATGTTGGGCGACTTTGATTTTACCTGCCGGAGATTCTGGATCCGCATACCCAACAAAGAGAAGAGAGTTCTTAGGGTTGTCTAAAAAGGCGCGGGCAAAGACATTGGAAACCGTGTTTTCGGTCATCATGCCACTAGAGAGACAATAAATTTGACCGGGGCGACATTGTAGAGGGGCTCTTTTCCCTCTTCTAGCGACTTTGAGCTTCATATCCTTTAAGATTTGAAACTTAGGAACTTTACGTCGTGTGCGTCGAGCGTGTCTGTCATAAATGGTCGTCATCTTGGTGCTGAGTCCTCCCACATGAACGGGAGCGTCAGGAATGACTCCTTTCTTTTTATATTTAGAAATCATCGTGAGCACCTCTTGGGTCTTACCCATAGCGAATACAGGGATGAGAACAGCTCCTCCACGTTTGACTCCATCAGCTATCGCTTGAGCAAACCGTAGTTCTTCTTTTTGTCTAGTAAACCCTTCAGGTCGAGGGGCTGCTCCACGCGTTGTTTCCATGACAAGGGCATCATAATCACCTTCTTCTCTTACATCTGCACCTTTGATAAGGGTTTGATCTTCGGTTTGTACATCTCCAGTGAAGAGCACTTTCTTGTTGTCATAAAAGACTGAGACCGTGCAGGATCCCATGACGTGACCAGCGTCTTGGAACTTCATTGTAACGTTTTTACTCACATCAAAGAAGCGGTTGTAACGCCTTGGTTTCCACTGCTTCTGAATCTGGTCGATTTGGTCGTGTGTAAACAGAGGGTATTCAGGAATGTCTAACTCAACCCTTTGGCTTGTCATAACGTTCACGGAATTATGTAGCATTGCATCTGCGAGGTCAAACGTCGGCTCTGTTAAGTAAAGGGAAGCCTCTGGGAATTTATTTTGCAGGACAGGGATCGTTCCTACATGATCTAAATGAGAATGAGTCAAAGCAATAGAGGTGACGTTTTGCCCATCGAGAAGTTGATGAGGAGGCATTGCATCATATCCAACCATCTTCGGATGTAGCCCAGAATCCACAACAATAGTCTCGTCGTCACACGTAAGTGCATGGCAACTCGCGCCAATTTCATGGGAATTTGTTAAACAATAGTATTCCATCTTAATTTTCTTTTCGAAGATATTGTTCTATCTCGCACAATAAGCAATAAATCCCTTCACTTTTTTATAGACAAACTCAAATTTTTAATATTATAGTGCTCTCGCATTGTGGCACGGTAGCTCAGTGGTAGAGCAGAGGACTCATAAGCCTTTGGTCGGGTGT
>CAYUKP010000023.1:0-17634 GCA_964445335.1 uncultured Verrucomicrobiales bacterium | reverse complement strand
GATTAATAATGAAGAAACAAGTGAAGAACAAATTCACAAAGTTTTAGAAAGTAATCTTTGGATATTCTCTGATTTAAAAACTTTAATCAGTTCTAATGAGACAATTAAAAAAGTAGTAAGCGATTATCTTAATAGTAAATACAAGGGAAAAAGAGCAAATAAACGACCTGATTTATTGGCAGCTCATTTTTACGACGGAAGACATTTAATTATTGAGTTAAAAAAGCCTACAATAACACTAAACCGAGATCATGAAAACCAGGCTATAAAATATCGAGATGACTTACAGCCCCATTTGGACCAAATTGACATCCTTCTACTAGGTAGAAAGCGTGATAGCAGTATTGAGAGGCGAAATGAACAAGGTAGAATCACAGTAATGTCATATGCTGAGTTAATTACAGAGGCTGAATCAAAGCTTAGGTGGTTGATTAAAGATTTAAAGATGATCTAAAAAATAAAGAAAAAACAACAAATATAATGAAATTTGATATCTATTGTGACGAGTGTTTTCCTGATTTACTAACATCTAGTAATCCCAAAGCAGATTTTGTAATTATTGGCAGTCTCTGGATCCCGACTGAATGTAGAACGCAGTTCAAAAGTTCTGTTCATAGATTAAGAGATACTTATAATGTTGGAGGGGAAATAAAATCACGAAAAGTATCTCCATCTCGGCTCGATTTTTACAAGAATTTAATCAATCTATATATAGAGTCCGATAAAATGAGATTCCGTGCAATAGCGATTGAAGCATCTAAAGTGGATGTTAAAAAATACCATAAAGGCTCAAGCGAACGAAGTTTTTACATATTCTACTACCAGATGCTACATCACTGGATACGGGCTCACAACACTTATTCTATTTTTTGCGATTACCAGACAAATCAAAATCCAGATCAGTTGCAAAACCTCCAGGCAGTTATGACAAAGGTTCATCCGTTGAGTAATTTTCAAACCGTGCAATGGGTGCGCTCCAAAGAATCAGTCTTAACGCAATTAACTGATGTTCTCACAGGTTTAGTTTCTGCAAGGTTAAACAAAACTCCTAAAAAAGGGAGTGCAAAGGAAGCTCTACTATTGCATCTAGAAAACAAACTAGATCAAACAATTTGTCCTACATCACGAGAAGTACAAAAGTTCAACCTCTTCAAAATTAATCTCAATGGTGGATGGTAACCAACAACCTCCATTGCAGGATCATGGAAATTTAGAGATTTATCGCTCTTTTTTTGAGAAAACATATTGTCTCTCACCATTGACAAGTCATGATGGAATACGAGTCAGATTTAGGAAGCGTGATTTTGTGCATATTAGTCGAGAGTCCTCGAAACGGGATGGTAACAAAGACACATTGTCACCTCAAAGGCTAGAGCGGATAGGTTGGATTAAAATTGCTCTTGAAGACAAAAGTTTAGAATTTAAAGCAGGATGGGTCAAAACTAAGAAGCAATATGATCATAGCCGAAGGGTGACAGTTATGATTGATAACTTTGTGGTTGTAATACGATTAAAATCAGCAAAAGAAGCCGACTTTGTTACATGCTATGTTGCAGATGATACTCGAACCCAAGAAAAGCTTAAAAAGTCTCCTAAATGGGTTAATCCCTACAAATAAAAACCGCAGATTTGCCAGGCTGGTTCTGCGGAAACCTTGATAGATTCATTAGCCACTGGCTACGAACTCTAGAACAAACAAAAGTTAGAACTAGACCTTTGTCAACAATTTTAGTATTATTCAAATACTGAAGGATACTAAATAGATCATTAATCTGATAGAAGTTTACATTCCATTATGAAAAAATAAGCCTACAATTGTAAGGTAGAGATTAATGAGATTGTTTTCCTCTTTGATCTTACCACATAGGAGATAGTCTTGATAGAAGACTATCTGTGCGGAACTATTCTATCGTGTGGAGATAAGTTGATTCCCGGGATGGCTAAGGTATTATAGGATAAAGGGCTTTCGGTATTTATTCTATGAATTTACAAATCATCTTTCAGTGGTGAATCCTCAAATTTTGCAGATACTATCTTTAGAATCTTACTCTTCGCCTCTAGATTCTCTATGAAAAAGGTGAAAATATACAAGAGCGAGGCTTAAGCTTTAGATCTTGTCACGAGAAGGGTTGAGGGATAGGAATCAAGGAGCGTATGAGTGAAGTCACACCTTTATATTTGGTTCCCGCATTGATCGTATTAGCGTTTTTCGCTACGATAACGGCCTTTAAGTCGACTTTTGTGCGGGTGCTTAGTCTAGGGTTTTTGTTGGTATCATCCCTTCTTTGTTTATTAGCCTTTGTGCTCAAGAGCTTTGTGATGCCTGATGTTTTGGGAGCGATGTTTTTCCTGCTCAATAATGGAATAGGGGAGGTGAACGTTATGGGATTCAAATCACTCTTTCTCACAAATGAATTTTTGTTGGCAATGGGGCTGATGGGACTGGTTCTGATCATGGTCTATTGCATCAGGCATCGAGACTTTAATCGAGATCCTATGATGTTAAAGGTGGTCGCGTTGACCTTGATGATTGTTTCTTTTGCGTTGAATCCGGCTCTTAAAGCGTTGTCCATGAATTTGGGGACAAGAAATCTGGCAGAGCAGAATCATAAGGGGGACTTTAAAGAGTATTATAAGGAGCCTGAAGCCCTAGTTGCACCAGCGACTTCACCTAACTTGGTTTTAATTTACGCTGAGAGTTTGGAGCAAAGCTATTTTGATGAAAGTTTATTCCCGGGTCTATTGCCTCAGCTGAAGAAGCTTAAAGAGCGGAGCGTCGACTTTTCTAATTTGCAAACGAATATGCATGCTACGATTGGAGGGATGTTTTCTAGCCAATGTGGTCTGCCATTACTGGTTACGGCGGCTCCTCAGAATATGGATAGTTTCTTGCCGAGTACGACATGTATGAGCGATTTGATGGGTGAGATTGGGTATGATATGGTGTATATGGGGGGGGCGAGTTTAGAATTTCAGTCGAAGGGCGGATTCTATCAATCTCATGGATTCTCTGAGGTGGTCGGAAAGGCCGCTTTATCGGAGACTTTAAAAGACCCTAAATATAAAAATTATTGGGGGGTGTATGACGATACCCTATTAGGGGCGGCTTACCGTAAGTTTGATACGTTAACGCAGAAGGGGAGTCCCTTTGGGTTAGTGCTCTTAACGATAGATACACATCCCCCCGAAGGACATGTGTGCAAAGACTGTGAGGGCTTAACTTACGAGGATGGTAGTAATGCGTATCTGAATGCGATACATTGCACGGACTTTTTGCTATCAAGGTTTGTGGAGCAAATCCGCAAGCACCCACAGGGTAAAGATACCTTGATCGTCTTTATGAGTGATCACTTAAAGAATATGACAAGTGACGATCCGAGGTGTGTAACCAAGCTATCAGATCGCAAGCTGACATGTTTTATGAATCACCCGAGTTTACCTGAAGGGAAAGTCATTGATACACTGGGCACTCAGCTTGATGTGTTTCCTACGATTTTGTCATTTTATGGAGGCCAAGATCATATGGGGTTAGGTGTTAACCTTTTGAGTGATGCGTCGGATAAGGCCGAGAAGGCTCTGATCTATGATCGCGTTACTAATGATGGGTGGACAAAGGAAATTCTAGAGATGATTTGTGAGAAAGAGAGCGCAATCTTGCAGTCTGTAGAGTGATTCACCGAGGAAGGTTAAAAAAGGGGGGAAAGGTTGTAGGCGAAAGAAAAATCCGCTTGAAGGAGGATATTTTGCAGTTGAATGTTTAGCGGGATTGGGTATTTGTGGCTCTATAATGCAAACATTACTTTTTGACTGGTCAGGGACATTAGTTGATGACTTTTCTCCGACTTGGTATGCCACCAATGCTGTGTTTAAGGCATACGGGTTACAAGAAATGTCGGTGGCCGAGTTTCGCCAAGAGTTCTTTCTGCCATATCCTGACTTTTATAAGAAGTTTGTTCCAGGAGTGCCCTTGGAGGAGCTAGAAGAGGTTTTTGTGGACGCCTTTGCCAAAAGTCCTCAGCCCGTGACTCTCTTAGAGAAGAGTGCGGAAACCTTAGTTTGGCTCAAAGAGCAAGGATTTAGGCTGATGGTAGTGACCAGTATGGGAACGAAAAACTTCATGAAGCAAGCCGTAGAGTTCGGTGTCTATGACCTCTTTGAAGCATGTTATTCAGGAGTGCTTAATAAGAGTGATACGATGCCTCAGATTATTGAGAAGCATGGGCTAGATGTGAGCAAGTGTTGTTATATAGGTGATATGGTGCACGATATTCGCACGGCGCATTCTGTTGAAATGTCGTCGATTGCAGTGCTGAGTGGCTATGACTCGGTTGAGAGGTTGGCAAAGGAGAAACCGACTCTAATCGTGGAAAATGTTCCGCACTTGCGTAAGGTGGTGTCTTATTTTATGTAATCTTTCCCTCTTTCATCCCTTACTTATGAAGCAAAGTATTACATTATCTAGAATGCGTATTCCGATGCATATTGGAGTACCTGATGAGGAACGTAGATTCCCTCAGATCTTAGAAGTTTCGCTTACCCTCTATCCGTCGAGATCCTTATTTGGAACACATGATGAGATTGAAAATACGATCAATTATTATGAAGTGAGTGAGGCTGTGCGTGGGATAGCGCAATCACGACCTAGAAAGCTTATTGAGCAACTCAATGAAGATATTTTAGAAGCTCTCTTAGAAAGCTACCCATTAGAAAGGGTAGACATTCAGACACATAAATTTATCTTGGAAAACACACAGGAAGTGTCTGTTCAGATGAGTTTGTGTAAAGAGTGACTTGCTTAATATCTAAGAATTGTTAACTATGGAAGCTAATGGTTGGTGATCCACATACTGTTGACCTTGAGGCTAAGGAAGATGAAGCTCTTGTGCTAAGGGCTCAAGCGGGTGATCCTAAAGCCTTTGATGAATTAGTGCTTAAGCATAATAAGCGCTTATATGCACTGATTTATCATATGACACAAAACAGAGAGGATACCTATGACCTCTTACAAGACGTTTTTGCCAAGGCATATCGTTCGATTAAGAAGTTTAAGGGGAAGTCATCCTTTTATACATGGTTGCATCGCATTGCAGTCAATACCGTGATTAATCATCTGAAGAAGGCGAAGCGCCGTAGAGCCTTTAGCTTTGATGAGGATCTGGTGGGGACGCACTATGAGTCTACCATAGATCAGTCTTCGGATACCAACCCTCGTAAGGTTGCAGACCTTAAGCTCTTACAAGAAAAGTTAAGAGATGCACTCATGACATTGTCTGCTCAACATCGAGCGGTCGTAACAATGTTTGATATGCAGGGGTTGCCACATGCGAAAATTAGTAAAATTTTAGGTATTTCAGAAGGCACTGTTCGGTCGAGATTGTTTTATGCCCACAGAAATTTACAATCTCAACTTGAAGAGTTTAAAAAAATGCTATAGAACAAATATAAGTCACACCATATGAACTCAGACACCACAAACCAAGACCTCTTACAATTACGATCACTCTTAGCTGATCGGTCTGAATTTGTGCCTCATTGTGATTTAGAGCAAGGATTTCTAAATGATCTTCATAATCGCATTAGATCTGAGGAGTTGAAGATGACTCCTTGGCAGGATTTCCTTAATAGAGTGAAGTATTATTTAGAGTTTGAAATGATGAGTAATACGTCACTTGCTGGTGCAGCTGTCGCAGTCTTGCTTGTTATGGCCTTTCTAAGTGGAAGTGCCGATAAAGACTCAGGATCCGAGGTTTCAAAAGTTGAGCCTGTAACAGAGACACGTAGTATTTTGATTAAGTCTGATGACTCGAAGCACTTTAGTGGAGAGATTCCAGCATTTACTGAAGAGAACTCTGACTTTTAGGTTAGGGTGTTTATATGATCTTTTTTAGGTTTCTGCAATTTACTTTGCTAATCTAAAATTTTTCATCACGTTTCTGAATGGTTTTTCCGTTGCGAAGATGTCTTTAATTTTTAGTTAAATTGGATTTCGAAAAAACCAGCGTTCTCCTATGAGAAGCTGGTTTTCAAAAGAGAGGAAAGTTTTCCTACGAAAAGACTCTCAGGTTTATAGGTTGTCGTCTGACTGGTTTAATTCCTCCTCTGTTGGAACAGCCTTTGGAATCTCATCTACGGTTTCTAGAAGTTGTACGATTTCAACTCCCTTTTCGGCAGAAGAGTCAGATCTAAAGTTTAACACAGGTGTGTTCTTAAGAGTAATGCGCTTTCCAAGCCTACTTTGGATGAGGCCTCTTTTCTCTCTGATTTTAATAAGAGGAGAAGTGGATGTCTGTCCAAGCACGCTAATAAAGACTTTAGCTTCCTTAAAGTCACACGTCACATCTACTTCAGAGATTGTGACGAGGGCGTCCTTAAAGTCGAACTCTCGCTGAATGATGAGGCTCAGTTCACGTCTGAGCATTTCATTCACTTTCTGTAGCCTCATTGACATGATGATAAAGAATTAGAGAGTTTGGTCGATTTTCTCAAGGTTGTAACATTCGATGATGTCACCTTCTTCATACTCATTAAAATCACCTAGGCGGATACCACATTCTGTTCCACTCTTGACCTCTTTCACTTCATCTTTGAAGCGACGTAGGGTAGACATCTTACCATCGAAAACAGGAGTTTTTCCACGTAAGACACGTGCATGAGAAGTTCTTTGGATCTTACCGTTGGTTACATAACAACCTGCCGCAAAGCCTTTATGCACTTTGAATACTTGTTTAACCTCCGCGTGGCCTATGACGCTTTCACGGGTTTCTGGTTCGAGTAAACCAAGCATCGCATCCCTTACGGTATCGATTAGTTCGTATACAATAGAGTAGAGCTTGATTTGTACCCCTTCAGATTTCGCAGCCTTGACTGCTTTTCCTTCAACCTTGGTATTGAACCCCATGATGATCGCATCTGAGGAGCTTGCAAGCATGATGTCTGTTTCGGTAATTGCTCCCGCAGCTGTATGTAAGAAGCGACATTCGACCTTTTCTGATTGGATCTCCTCGATAGCACCTTTAATTGCCTGAACAGAACCTTGAACATCAGTCTTAAGGATGAGAGAGAGAACCGCTTTCTTCGGGCCATCTCCGACTTGGAATAGCATGTCCTCAATTCGAGTCTTTTGCTTTTCCCCAAGAGAGGTCGTACGGATTTCCGCTTTTCTTTCTTCAGAGAGCTTTTTGGCCGCTTTAGCATTTTGCATGACTACAACCTCGTCACCTACGAGAGGTAGGGAGGAGAAGCCTAGAAGCTCTACTGGGGTAGAAGGCCCAGCTTCTTTAATGCGGTCGTTTTGGTCATTGAGTAAGGATTTTACCTTTCCTTCTCCAGCACCACAGATGAAAGCGTCCCCTTGCTTGAGGGTGCCTGACTCTACAATGATAGTGGCGGTTGGTCCTTGCCCTTGTTGGATACGAGATTCGATTACAGTACCACGAGCAGTAGCCTTTGGATTGGCCTTTAATTCGAGAACTTCTGCCTGAAGTGCGAGAAGGTCTAGAAGGTCTTGCATGCCTTGACCTGTATGAGCTGAAACTTCTACGGTTTCGATATCACCTCCAAAGTCAACAGGGTTTAATCCTTCTTCCATGAGCTGTGTTTTCACGCGGGTGACATCTGCAGCAGGAAGGTCGCATTTGTTGATAGCAACGATAATAGCCTTTTTGGCCGCTTTTGCGTGGGAAATAGCCTCTTTTGTTTGTGGCATGATCCCGTCATTGGCCGCAATTACGATGACAACAATATCCGTTACGTCGGCTCCACGTGCTCTCATTGCTGAGAAGATGGCGTGACCTGGCGTGTCTAAGAAGGTGATAGGCTTATCGTCATGCATGATGCGGTAAGCATTAATGTGCTGGGTAATCCCCCCAGCCTCGCTTGAGACGAGTTTAGACTTACGGAAGTAGTCGAGTAGGGATGTCTTACCGTGGTCTACATGCCCCATAAAGGTAATAATTGGCGCTCTGTATTCTAGCTTGCCTACAGGCTCGTCCACAATGGATTCAGGAGCCTTAATTTTCTTAGAGACTTTACGGACTCCTGCGCCCTTTTCTCGTTTTTCCCTAGCAAAGGTGAACCCGTGAATTTTACATACCTTTTCTGCCACGTCAGGTTCGATCGCTTGGTGTGGAGCGACGAAGACCTCTAGCCCAATGAGATCTTTCATTAGTTCAAACCCTTTGAGGTTCATGCGCTCAGCTAGATCTGCAACTACGATTGGAGGCTTGATAGAAATGGTTTTATCAAGGACTTTGTCTGCGGTTTCCTTTTGTTCTTTTTCGGCAACTTCTTTCTGTTCGTCATCGAGAATTTTTGAGATGGGAGCCAAAGGGTCTTTACCAGACCGCTTAGTTTTTTTAACGAGATTGGTACGCTTGGCTCCTCCTTTATCACTAAATATATCGAGAGCTGCAGCCTTTTTGTCCGCCAGAGTTTCTTTTTTAGGAGCGTTGTCACGTTGCCTTTGACGACGTGATTTTTTGGGTTTTTCTATTAAGTCGAGAGTTTCCTTCTTCTTGTCTGGTTTCTTGTTAGGCATGTATAAGATATATCTTAAAGATTAAATAAAAATAATTCGATGAAATAAAAGAATAAAAGGGCTTAGTCCTTGTTTTTAACGACTTCTTCAGCTCTCTTTAATATTTCTTCGGCATCAGCATCAGCTAGACCTTCTAAAGATGAAGCGATGTATTCTACAGGCATTTGAGTGATCATATCTGCTGAGACTCCGCCTGCACGGTAGAGGTGGTCAGCAATTTCGTCAGATACCTCTAATTGTTCTGCGAGGGTGTTGGCTGCATCATGAACTCTGGCCTCAAACCTTTCATGTACAGACTCGTCTTTTCTGACTTGTACATCCCACCCAAGAAGGCGTGAAGTTAAGCGTGCGTTTTGTCCTCTGCGACCAATCGCCTTGCTTAGGTCCTCTTCCTCAACAGTTACGTGAATGACCTTGTCTGCCTCATTAATTTGGATTGAATTGATTTGGGCTGGCTTGAGAGCCTCTGTGACAAATTCCTCAAGGTTGTCATTCCAGCGAATGATATCGACTTTTTCGTTGTTCAGCTCCCTAACAATGTTTTTGACACGTGCGCCTCGTAGCCCAACACAGGCACCTACTGGGTCAACACGTTCATCTTCACTCCAGACTGAAATCTTGGTGCGATATCCCGCCTCACGTGCGATGGCACGAATTTCTACGGTGTTGTCTGCGATTTCGTTGACCTCAGCTTCGAATAAACGTCTGACGAAGTTTGGATGTGATCGAGAGAGAATGATCTCAGGGCCACGGGTGTCGTTTTTAACTTCTACAACATAGCAACGGACACGGTCTCCGATATTATAGTCTTCTGTGATGACGCGTTCACGTTGAGGCATTCTGCCTTCAAACTTTCCGAGGTCGATCAAGACATCGCTCTTCTCAAAGCGACGAACAAGGCCGGAGACAGTTTCTCCAGCTCTGTCTTTAAACTCGTCATAAAGCATTTCTTTTTCAGCCATTCGCAGCCTTTGAAGCATTGTTTGCTTTGCGGTTTGGACAGCGATACGGTCGAAGTTCTGAGGAGTGACATTGAACTCTAACTGATCTCCAATCTGGATTTCACTATCCTTCTTTTGAGCGAGAGAAATGCCAACTTCATTAAACTTATCTACGACATCATCATCTGCGACAACGGTGAGTTTCGCGTAGATTGTGGTTTTTCCTTTTTTAAGGTTGATTGAAGCTCTAATTTCCTCAATTTTTTCTGCACCAGGTACTCTTTTACGATAAGCTGAAACAAAGGCATATTCTAAAGCTGCGACAACAGATGCTCTTTCCAGTTGTTTCTCCCTTTCATAATATTCGATTAAGGCTAAAATGTCATTTGTCATGGCTTTGTGAGGTCTATAGACAGAAAAGAGTGGGTCGATAAACGCCCACTCTCCAGTAGTCTGAAAAATTTGATTCCTTTATAGGGACAAAGTTGTCAAAAATACAAGAGTTAAATTTTTGATAACAAAGCTTGTGACGAAATACGTTTCATATACGTCATGAAGGTTCAAGATTTGGTGAGATCTAAAGCCTTAAGTGCTTGTTTGGGAGAGATGAGTTCTTCTAGAAGAATTGTTGGAGTAGCAGAGTCTGGAGGGTAGACCAGATTGACAGGGATTTGCACTCGGCTTGCTCTAGATAGGTCTTTAGCGACTTCAGGGTTATTGTCTGTTAAGTCGGCTTTGACAAAGACAATGTTGCGTTGTCTGGCTCGTTCTAAAAACGCGTCATCAGAAAAGATACGCTTCTTGTTAACAAGGCAGGTCGAGCACCATGTTGCGGTGTAGTCTACCCACACATGTTTTCCTTGCGCTCGTAGGTGTTCCACAATGCCTGGACGCCATGCAATCCAGTGGACTGTTTGGTTTGAGGATGAAGAGTTCTTGGCTTGAGGTGCTTTTTGGTGGGCAGAATGCCATGCGAGACTTAAGCCACTCAATAAGATGAGGAGAGGGAGGATGAAGCCTGCAATGTATCGCTTAGGCTTCTGGATATATGGTAGAGACCATACGCCGTAGCAATAAGAGGCGAGTCCAATGATGACGAGAGCCATTGTCAGCAAAGATAATCCTGTTGCTCCCACCTGTGCGCCAAAGGTTTGCATGAAAAAGGCAGCTGCTGCAAACATTCCGAAAGATAGAAGTTGCTTTAAGGTGACCATCCATGCCCCAGGTTTGGGGAGTCTAGAAGTCAATTGAGGAAAGAATGAGAGGAGAAGGTATGGAAGGGAGATTCCAATTGAGAACACGGTAAAGATGAGCAAGGCGACAGGTAGTGGTTGTTCAAAGGTATATCCCATGGCTGCTCCGAGGAACGGGCCACTACAAGGTGTGGCGATAATTGTCGTTAAGACCCCGCTAAAGATCGTGGCTAGGTATTCATTTTTTGTCTCTTTGGTCTGGCCTACGGAGGTCAACTTGGTGCCAAACTCAAACACTCCAGCCATATTGAGGCCAAAGAGAAAGAGGGTAATAATGATGCCTCCTACAAAGCGAGGGTCTCCCATTTGTTGCCCCCAACTGAAGCTGTTACCAGAGCTCGCCTTAAATATAAAGAGAGCAATCACGAGAGTCCACATGGATAGCATGACTCCCAGAGTGAAGAGCATTCCGTGTAGTCTAACTTTCCATGGGTCAGCGCCTGACTTTTCGACAAAGTTTAAAACCTTTAAACTTAAAACAGGAAAGACACAGGGCATCAGGTTTAATAAGATCCCTCCAAGGAAGGCTCCTGAAATTGCTAGCCAGAATGAGGGAGGAGCGGTTTTTTTAAGCGTTTCAAATGTAATGGGTCTCTCTGGATTGTAAAGACGGGCAAGCTTCTTATCGGAGGGTAAGTCGAGTGGGCTGGTCTGAGGATCTACCTTGGCTTGCTTAGGAGTGGAGGCGGTCGTAGGAGGTGTTTGTGAGGCATTCTCTAATGGAACTTCTAACCAGAAGCTTTTTCCTGTTTGGCTGGTGAGGATGCCTCGGATTTTAGGCTGTATAGGGACGATGGTGTCACGCAAATCGTTGCCTTGGTCTCTTGGTAACTGATAGGTGTATGTTGGGGATGTTGAGATCTCTACTAAGGGGGCGCCGAACTGTGTCTGCCCATCGTAGTCAAAAAAGTGAGCAGACTGAAGAGGCGTGTCAGAATGTATTAGAATTGAGTCTCCTGTAAACTCTGCAGAGAGATCAGAGATGGCTTGAGGAAATGTTTTCTCTATCTCATTCCAATCTATTTCTTTTGCGATGGTTGAGGACGTGCCGATTTGAAAGGTGGTGCTTAGGGTAGCGTTTTCATTGAGGCAACTGTCCTTACAAACTTGCCATGAGGCGGATCCTGAGATCTCTACTTTCTGCGGCTTTACGAGGTCTGAGCTAACCTTGATTGGTAATCGGAAGTGTGATGTGCCTTTATAGACATAAGATGGAATACCGTATGAAGTTTTTATCTCTGGTTGTGAGTATTGAAGGGGGCCAAATTCGATCCCTTCAACGGGCTTGATTTCAAGCGTGGGTCTGACGGTATTGGGAACAGAGTTGTTAAAGTAATACGAATACCATCCTTCGTCATGGGTGAGAGTGAGGTAGAGAAAGGTTTCTGCTCCAGGAGGCAGGGTGTGGTGTTTGCTCTGAAGGGTGGCATGAGTTTTACTCCCGGCTTCTTGTGAGAGAAAGAGTTGTGCCTGTGCGTCTAAACATAAGGTGCTAAGCAGGACGAACCCCATGAGGGATTTGATAAAATTACAGATATTCATTTGGTGAGTAAGAGAGGTTGAGACACATTTTTATTCCGTTATTGTATACCAAAAAGCGACTTCATCATGAAGTCGCTTTTAAAAAGAAAGGAGGTTTCTCTAAAAGGTTTAGGAAAGAGCGGTCAGCTTATCCTTAAGAAGTTCGAGGTTTACAGCTGCACCTACGATCTTGTCCTTAATTTCACCGTTTTTGAAGAAAAGAAGAGTTGGGATGGACTGGATGCCGTATTCACGAGCGAGGTCTTGCTCAGTGTCTACATCAACTTTTCCAACCACAGCAGCCTCCCCAAGAGCTTCTCCTACTTGATCAATCAATGGAGCAATCATCTTACAAGGCCCACACCACTCCGCCCAAAAGTCTACAAGGACAGGCTTGTCAGATTGGATTACTTCAACTTCAAAATTATCTTTAGTGAATGTTTTCGCCATAATATTTCTTTTATAAATAAGGGGTTGCCTATAAGAGTGCACACTAAGCAAATTATTTCATGCTGACAACTTGAATTGTGAATTAACTTTAAAATCTTAAATTAGAAGCTCTTTTAAAGTCACAAAATTATGACCTTCCCTCATTAAATTTTTGGGTAAAAATGCGCGTGTTTATGTTAAGGAAGAAAGGGGGCGTCGAATGCGTCCTTGAAAGAATAGATGAGCTTGAAGTCATTTAGGGAGTCTCCATCTTCCTTGCTGAATTCGCCGACATCAATGAGGTTAAAGACCATCTCTCCTACATCGAGGGTTTTCTTGAGTCCCCATTCCTTGAGTAAAGAGTGAGACATCGGGCCAAACTCTTGTAATGTGTAATCTCGAAAGCTGAGCATGAGTTCTTCACCGCTGACATGTCGAGGCTGACCTTCCGCTTCCATAATGCGCTTCACGGTGAAGTCTAATACTTCTCTTAAATATTGATAGGCATCAGGGCTATAACGCGCATCTTTGGCACACACTTCTTTTACAGCTAGATCAAATGAATTCATAACATATGTTTTTTAGAGGGCCTCGTCTTATTCGTCCTCTACTATAATGGCTCTCACGGGAACTTCATCAAAGATTAATTCTTCTTCAGTGACCTCAATGGCCTTAATTGGTATTTCTTTTGAAGGGGGGAGCAACTCATCTTCGACAATAATTGCTCTTTGGGGCTTTCTGGTGGAAGTGGAGGGTTCCTTTTTCCCTAATAAACGATCGAAAAACCCTTCAATGGCTTTTTTGACCTTTTCCTCTTTTATGAGGCTCTCGTTGTTTTGTTTTGGTAAGGATGGGTTAGTTAGTGGGGTATAGCCTGAGGTGTGAATAGAGCATGGCTTATTGAGAGTCTTGTAGAGATCTGTTGTGATGACATCTGTGTAGGCACAACCGTGTTCCTTGCAGATGTTGTTGGCGAGCCGTGCCGAGCGGTTGCACATAAGCACAGATTTGGAGGAAAGGTTATTGTTTAGGCTGGTCGGAGCGAATTCTCGAATCTTTTCAGATGCCTTCATGAGGTCAGCCCAAATCGGCAATGCCAGTCTAGACCCGTAACCTCCTTGGATAATTTTTTTGGGCGTGTCTAATCCGACCCAAACGGCGCAGGTTAGTTTGGATGTGTAACCTGCATACCAAGCATCTTTAAAGTCATTCGTTGTTCCTGTTTTTCCTCCGCTCGGGGAATTAAAGCCGTGTTTGGTGCGTAGTGATGAGGCCGTGCCTGTGACGTTAATTTCTTCTAAGATTTTAGAAACTTCATAGGTGGCTCCTTTAGACAAAGACTCATCAATCAATAAGCCTGCATTTCTCTTGTAAAGCGATGTGCCATTACGGTCGACAATTTCGGAGATGATGAATGGTTGCTTGAATTGCCCTTGGTTAGGGAAGATGGTGTAGGCTCTAGCCACCTCTTCAGGAGAGGCTTCCCATGAGCCAAGGTATGATGTAGCATTGTTTGGTGTTTTGCCCTCTAATGTCTTTTCGCGTTGGAATAGGTTAAACCCTGCGACATTAGCTGCATGGTTGACATAGGAGAGAGTTGCGTAGTCACCTACACGGATACAGGAGGTGTTGCGTGAGCGAGAGAGCGCTTCTTTCGCCGTGATGAGCCCGAGGTACTTACCATCGGAGTTTGACGGGGACCAGTTCTGGTCAACATGATCGATGTCGCCAGGTTTGATTTTGGAGTCATCGATTAAGGTGAGCGGACGTAGCCCTCGGTCAAAGGCTGCTTGAAAGACGAAAGGCTTAAATAAGGACCCGATTTGTCTTTTAGCATTGTAGGCTCTGTTAAACCGAGATTCGTCTGCGTCTCTGCCGCCGACGGTAGCAATGATACCTCCTGTTTTATTGTCAATGCAGACTAAGGCGCCTTGTAAATAGGCTGGGGCCGCATTTGAGCGGCTAGATTGGAATTCTCGCTGGGTTTGGTGAGGGTATCCGCGCGTTTTTTCTATCGCTTCGAGGCGTTTTCTAATACTTTTTTCAGCAGTTTTCTGTAAGGAATCATCAATAGTGGTATGAATGGTTAATCCACCGATCTTGATGTTATTTTTTTTTAGGTGGAAGCTTAGTTCTCTACTAATGGCATCTATTGCGTAGGATTCACTTTTAGTGCGAGAGGTTTTGGGGCGTATAATGAGCTTTTCGTTCTTGGCCTTCTGAGCTTCTTCAGCGGTGATATAATGATAATATACGAGTCTATCTAGAACTGTATTTCTCTCTCGGGTTGCTAGAGTGAGAGAGCGAAAGGGGGAGAAGGCATTAGGGCCTCTGACTATTCCTGCAAGCATTGCTCCTTCCGAAAGAGTGAGGTCTTTTGCAGGCTTACGTAAATAGGCTTGTGATGCCGCTTCAATTCCTAGCATGGAGTGTCCCCAGAAGATGCGATTGCAATAACATTCGAGGATCTTGGTTTTTTCATATTCCCATTCAATACGCTTCGCTACAAAGACCTCTAAAACCTTTCGATCTAGTTCGTGATACCAGCGTTTCCCTTGTGATAATTCAAAGCTGTTTCTTGCAAGTTGCATCGTAATAGTTGATGCCCCTTGTGTCATGCCCCGATCCTTAATGTTTCTCACGGTGGCGCGTGCAAGTCCTCGATAGTCCACTCCATTGTGTTCGTAAAATCGGGCGTCTTCTCTCGCGATAATGGACATTAGAAAGTTTGGAGAAATCTGGTCAAATGACACAATCGTTCGGTTTTGCCCATGCATTTTTCCAATAAGCTTTCCGTTTCGATCCAGAACCTCAGTGCGCTCAGGCATTATTTCAACTTGCTTCAGATCAAACTTCAAACTTCTGAAGAAGTAAAATGCGACGCAACTAAACACTGCAAAGAGTCCTAAAAAGCAAAGAAAGCAAAAGGATTTGATTAACAGCCTCAAGAAAGCGTTTGCTTTGGTTTTGTTGTGGTAATGACTGCCCATTCTATAGCTTATTAAAAAGGTTTACGAATCTCTAGCAAGATCTTAATAAGAAACTTTCGAGAGGAGTTTAGCCATTTCTTATTCACTTGCTTGAATGCCTGCAATCTACTTGTTTTATGTAATAAAAACGTTGAGTAGTAGGAAGGGTTATTCTGTGAGTTGTAAAGCGAAGAGAAATGTTTGCGAGATTAGGTGTCTTTTTTGTTTTTTGGAGTCTTTTTTGTGATAAATTGTTCTCAAATCGGTATTGTCTATTTTTTGGTAATATTTAATTTTATAAACCTTCAAAAAATAAATGTTATTTTACGTGACATATTGTGATTTCATAGGACTCTATAAGGGTATAATCTCGCTTAGTGTTGGATTATGAATATCTTTGATATGAAAACAGTTAAAACATTACTCGCAGGAACAGCGGCTTTGACCATTGGGGTTGCAACATCTCAAGCGCAAAACATCTTTACTAACACTGCTGGATCACTTGTTAACGGTGCAACAAACGTAGCAAAGAGTGCTGCAGGTACTGCATACTCAGGAGCTAAAGGTGTTGCTGGTAAAGCATACTCAACTGCAAAAGGAGCGGCGGGAACAGCTTACTCAGGAGCTAGAGGTCTTGCTTCTATGCCTGGTAAGGCAATGAACATGGGAGATAACTTTCTTCCTAACCTTTCTGCTGGAACTCAAGAGTTCGGTTTAGACGGAAACGTTCAGTTCGGTGGAGACGTTATCTATAACCTTAACCTTAGCTATGGTTACTTCTTCAAAGATAACTGGGAAGTTGGTTTCACAGCAGGAATCCAAGGAGCTGATACACAGTTAGGAGCTGATATCGGACTTTTCACAGAATACAACTTCAACCTTGGTTCTAAGTTCGTTCCATATGTAGGTGCATCTGTAGCTCTTGCAAGCCTCAGCACAGACAACGGAGGTTCTCTTAACTCATCTCTTCCAGACGACGCTACTTCTGTAGCTCTTGGTGGTGAAGTTGGTGTGAAGTACTTCCTTCGTGAGAACATCGCGATCACAGGTTCTGTTGATTTCAAGTGGTCTCCTGATGATGTATTCGGTGGAGTTGAAGACGCTTCTGCAGCGGCAAGCAACATCAACATCGGTACGCGTTTCTACTTTTAATCTAATTTAGAGTAGAATATTTACGAGAGCGTGATTGATTCAATCACGCTTTTTTTGTCGTTAAAATTTTGATGCAGATGCTATAACATATAGAGAAGTTGTATGATATTCAGAGACAGTAGCGAATTATTTATTCAGTATTTGGCCTATGAACGCGGGCTGTCAAAGAATTATCAAATCTCAGTTCGGCAATCTCTCATGAAGTTTGAGAAGTGGCTTGAGAAAGGTCACATGTGTTGGAGCACTCTCTCCATTCAGGATTTACAGAGTTATCTAAAGACCTTGGTAAATGAGAGCGGAGAGTTGTCTTCGCTGGTCGTTTATCTGACTCACCTCAAGCTGTATTACAAATACGCTTTTGAGTCAGGATGGATAGAGCGAGATATTGCAGACTCATTACAGACGCCAAAGGTACCAGATCGACTGCCCCAAACTTTAAGTGAAGAAGGCATTCAGAGGATTCTTGATGGCGTCAATACCGAAACGCCTCTTGGCGCGCGAGATAAAGCGATTCTAGAAACCTTTTATGCGACGGGGGTACGTCTGAGTGAATTGGCTTCGGCTCGACTAGAACACCTTGATCTCGAAGATCGTATCTTAAGGGTGACAGGTAAGGGGGGAAAGACGCGTAGAGTTCCTCTTGGGTCGAAGGCGCAAGAAGCTCTGGAGTTGTATCTAAGAAAGGAGCGTCCGACTTTAGTGAAGCCCTCTGTTACCTCGTCTCATATCTTTCTCTCGATTCGAGGAGGGGCGCTAACACCTGATCGGATTCGTAAGATTGTCAAGAAACGCGCGATAGATGCGGGCATCTCGTCGAATATTTACCCACACCT
>CAYUKP010000022.1:10225-17720 GCA_964445335.1 uncultured Verrucomicrobiales bacterium | reverse complement strand
CGAGCTTTTTCTCATAAAAGTTCACCAACAAACGCAATTGATTCATATCTCACCCTTCTTACAAACAAAGGAAACTTTAACTCTTCTCATTCTATCCAGCTTCCCTTTGACGGATCGATTTTGCTTTTCGACAATACACTTCAGTATTACTGTCCCCAAATGAATAAAGTTAGTACGATTCTCACTCATCCTGGTGGGGCGCATAAAGATGACTTTCTGGCCTGTTGCATCCTATTGGCAACATCGCCAGCACCGATCGTCAGGCGCGACCCAACAGAACGTGAGCTCTCAGATCCAAATGTCTGTATTATTGATATTGGTGGAAGGCATGAACCCGAACTCATGAACTTTGACCACCACCAGCTCCCTCGTGACCACCCTCCCACCTGTTCGGTCTCACTGGTACTCCAAGCATTGGGTATCTATGAAGAAGCCAAAAGGTTTTGCGAATGGCTAGAACCTACCGAATGGTTTGATTGCCGAGGACCTGTTAAAACAGCTCATTGGCTTGGCGTAGATCGAGAATTACTCAACAAGCTTAATTCCCCTATTGATGTCACAGTCTTGAGAAGGTTTGCTTATTCAGAGTTTCTAGGGCCTGGCGATGTTGTCTGGGAACTCATGAAAATGATTGGAGAAGATCTCCTAAACTACATTCGCTCCCTCAGTGAACGACTCGACTACCTCATGAAAGCTTGTGTTATCTGGAATGCCAGCGAACAAGACACATCCCTCAAAGTTGTAGTCTTACCTAAAGCGGATCAAATGCCTAATGAACCTTCATTAGGAATGAGTCGCTTCGTAGAAATTCAAAACTTAACTCAGAAGGTCATTGCTCTCGTCTACCCAGATAGACGTGGCAACGGATATGCTCTAACGCGATACAATGATTGCCCGAAATTAGATTTCTCACGAATTGAACAAGAGTTTGACGTCCACTTCAGTCACGCTCAAGGCTTCCTCGCTAAAACTTCTGCAACCAGTAATGAAAGAATTTTAAAACTTATTCAGCTCGCCCTAATATAAGTTTTTTTACTTTTTAGTAGAAACCCCTTGACCTTTCAATTTCGTCTGTTATAGTGCAAATCCAATCGCGGGATGGAGCAGTCAGGTAGCTCGTCAGGCTCATAACCTGAAGGTCATAGGTTCAAATCCTATTCCCGTAACCAATGAAACCCCTTATATCACAATGGTATAAGGGGTTTCTCCTTTTAGGGGTTAACAATATAACCAAACACTAGTTTTGTAAAAAGGCTATCTTTGCCAACAGAGTTCGGAAAGCTACCTTAACAGGTATGTAATTGCCTACACATCTCAAAGAAAAAACCCTGCGAAACCAAAAGGGCTTGCAGGGTTTTTGAAGTCGTATTCTTTGCTCGAAAGAATCTTAGCCAAGAGTTGGCTTTTTGCGACGCTCTTTGCGCGCTCCAAAACGCTTTTGGAACTTGTCGATACGACCTTCTGTATCCACGAATTGTGCTTTCCCTGTGAAAAATGGGTGAGAATCAGAAGTCACAGACATTGCGATAACGTAATGCTCTACTCCGTTCACAACCTCTGTCTTGTCAGACTTAGCAGTGGAGCGTGTGATGAATTGTTTTCCAGTCGTAAGATCTTGGAAAATTACTGGGTGGTAATCAGGATGTAAATCGGCTTTCATTTGTTCTAGCTGAGTAGGTTATGACGTTTTTGCGCCATAGAAACCCTACCATTACTAGGTCAGCTTCTTTTGTCAAGGGATCATGAAAAACAAAGTTGACCCTCCGTTCCGTAGTTTATAACTCATGCAAGTGACTCTGCAGAACCAACTCAATCAAGCCTTACATAAGGCACTCCTCTCTCTAGGCATCCCTGACTCAAGCCTAGGTCGTATCGGAGTAACAATTGCGAAAGACCTTCAGTTTGGTGACTACCAAACCAATGCGGCAATGATGTTAGCCAAGCCGTTGAAGAAAAACCCTCGCCAATTTGCCCAAGAAATAGTCGATGCAATCGAACTTAATGAACTGGCGACCCTCTCTATTGCCGGACCAGGGTTTATTAACTTTACAATCGAAGCTTCCGCCTATGCTCAACATATTCTTGGTTTTTTACAGAATGATCGATGTGGTGTAGCACCTGCGAAGACTCCCGAAACATTTGTAGTAGATTTCTCTTCGCCAAATGTTGCCAAACCCATGCACGTGGGTCACATTCGGTCGACCATTATTGGCGAATCACTCAGCCGTATTATCAGCTTTCTGGGGCATAAAGTCATCAAGGATAATCACATCGGGGATTGGGGCACCCAATTTGGAATGGTTATCTGGGCGTGGAAGAAAGACCTGCAAGAGACCGCACTCCAAGCCTCTCCTCTCCAAGAGCTCTTAAGACTTTATCGACTGGCATCCGAAGCTTGCAAAGCCGATGAATCGATCAAAGATGAATGCCGTTCTGAATTGGTAAAACTCCAAAACGGAGACGAAGAAAACACTCAGATTTGGGTGCAGGCCGTAGAGCTTTCAAAGGAAGGTTTACAGAAAATCTATGATAGGCTTGGCGTAAGCTTTGATTATTGGCTCGGAGAGTCCGCCTATAATGACCTACTTCAAGCTACAGTCGACGACCTCATTTCTAAAGAAATCGCGAGTGAAAACGAAGGCGCTATTTGTGCGTTTTCTAATGGAGTTCTTGACCCTAAAAAAGATCCGTTCCGCAAAAGAGACGCTGAAACTAAAGAGTGGATTGATCATCCCATGATTATCCAAAAAAGTGACGGCGCCTTTAATTACGCTACCACAGATTTGGCAACCTTAGCGTATAGAGCCAAAGAATGGCAGCCAGACCATGTTCTCTATGTCGTAGACCATCGTCAGGGCGAACACTTTCAACAATTGTTCAACCTCGCCTCACGTCTGGACTACTCTGCTCAGCTCAACCATGTCGCCTTTGGGACAATTTGTGGCAAGGATGGCAAACCCCTCAAGACCCGTGCAGGAGACCTCCCACAGTTAGCAGATGTCCTAGATGAAGCCGTCGAGGTGGCTCAAAAGATTGTCGAAGAGAAAAGTCTCCTAGAAAATGCCTCTGAAAAGCAAGAACTAGCCAACAACATCGGCATTTCATCAGTGAAGTTTACGGAGCTTGCGCATAACCGTATGTCAGATTACACCTTTGATCTCGATAAAATGGTAGCACTCGAAGGTGATACAGCTCCATATCTCATGTATTCCTACGTCAGGTCGCGCTCTATCTTCCGTAAGCTCGATAAAACGTTTGAAGCACCAGAGAGTCTCACACTCACAGAAGAAAAAGAGATTCATCTGGCGCGCATGGTCTCTCGCTTTGCAGAGATTCTCCCGACAGTCCTAGATGACTACCGCCCTAATGTGCTGTCATCTTACTTACTCGAACTCGCCAAGGCGTTCCACAGCTTCTTTGAAGCCTGCCCTGTACTCAAGTCCACAGGAGAGACACAACAAACACGCCTTACGCTCTGCCTACTAGCAGCGAATACACTCAAGCAAGGATTAAACCTCTTAGGAATTGAAGCGCCTGAGCGTATGTAATTTCCTTAGAAAGGCTCAAAAGAAAAATACTCCTAAGTCAAAAAAACTTAGGAGTATTTTCTGTTTTAAAATTAGAGAGCTTGAGCCAAATCACTAACAAGGTCGTCAATGTGCTCTAACCCAATCGACAAGCGAATGAGGCCAGGAGTAATCCCTCCACCCGCTTGTTGCTCTGGATTGAGTTGAGAATGCGTCGTAGAGGCTGGATGAATCGCCAGAGACTTAGCATCTCCAACATTAGCAAGGTGCGAAAAGAGATTAAGCTTCTCAATAAAGGATTGTCCAGCTTCTGCCCCGCCCTTAATCTCAAAGACGACAACCGATCCGCCCTTACCGGATTGAAACTTTTGCGCCTTCTCGTATTGCGGGTCATCTTCTAACCCTGGATAACGAACCCATGCTACAGATTCGTTTCCTTGGAGGAATTTGGCCACAGCTAGAGCATTGTCACAATGACGATCCATCCGGAGAGGAAGCGTCTCAATACCTTGAAGAATCGCCCAAGAATTGTCGGGAGCGATACACGCCCCAAGGTTTCTCAAAGGAACGGTTCTCATACGAAGAATGAAGGCGAGTGGCGCAAGCATTTCAGGTAAATCATGGCCCCATCGTAGCCCGTGATAAGACGAATCTGGCTGGTCATAAAGTGGGTGCTTGCCTGCGCCCCAGTTAAACTTACCTGAATCTACCACGATTCCTCCAATGGATGTCCCATGACCTCCAAGCCATTTTGTGAGAGAATGCACGACAATGTCTGCCCCATGCTCGATCGGACGGCAGAGATATGGAGTAGAGAATGTCGCATCTACAATGAGAGGAACCCCTCCTGCATGAGCAACATCTGCTACCATGGCAAGATCAGTAACTTCGGACGATGGGTTTGCTATGGATTCGCAGAAGACCGCACGTGTCTTGTCATCGATAGCAGCTTCGATAGCCACAGGATCATTGATGTCTACAAATTTCACCGTAATTCCCAAGGTAGGTAAAATGTCATTAAATTGGGTATATGACCCTCCATACAGTCCTTTAGTAGAGACGATATTATCTCCTGCTTGAGCGACATTGATAATGGAGTAGAAGATCCCTGCTGTTCCTGATGCAACTGCGAGACCTCCCAGTTCATGAGCTCCTTCAAGAAGAGATACGCGCTTCTCCAGAACATCAGTCGTAGGGTTCATCAAACGCGTATAGATGTTGCCTAGCTCCTTAAGAGCAAACAGATTAGCCGCGTGTTCTGTCGAGTTGAAGGTATAGGAAGTTGTTCTATACAAAGGAACTGCTCGGGAGTTTGTCACAGGATCCACCTGCTGCCCACCATGAAGACATAATGTTTCAAAGTTCATAAGTAGGAATACCCTAACAAGAAAGCATGGATTGTATAATAAAAAGAACGTATTATTCTATTTAATACTAAAGCTCACATAAAGCGGTAAGGATCTCTATAGAGAACAATAGAGACCCTTGAGGATATGCATTTGCTCCCGCCTTATTCGTAAGGAAAAGTCTGACCTACAGTCCCTTTACAAAGGCACAGATCTCGGAGACCCCCTCATAAATGCGAGAAAAATGCTTCTGTATATAGGCTTCGGAGAAGGTCTCTTTATATTCTGCCAGAGCAGCATCTCCGTCAAAGTCTACAAAAGCGTAACGTGCGGTAAACGCATCCTTGGGCATACCAAAAGCTGAGCCAGGGAGGAGAGCCACATTATGCTTCCCTAGAAGCGCCTGACACAATCCCGTATCCGTTGTTATACCCACAGCATTTAGGCCACTTTTATAGTCGGAAAAGTTTGGCATCAGATAAAACCCGCCCGCCCCTTTAACAGTCTTGATACCGTGCGCATTAAACTTGTTATATGAATAGTCTGACAGGTGTTGTAAGATCGCTCTCTGTCCTGAGAGATAGCCCTCATGCTCTTCGATAGAAGAATATGCAACAATCGCAGCAGCTTGAACTGGTGCTGTCACACATGAGAATGTCTCAGAGAAGATTCCTATCAGCACTCGATGTAAGTCATATTGGAAGGAGGCGTGATGGTACATAACACCTAGACGCCAGCCTCCCATGGCTCCCCACTTAGAAAGCCCCGTCGTAACAAGTGTCCCCTCATGATAGAAGTCACATATGGATTTATGGGTTCCTTCAAAATTGAGTAATCCATAAATCTCGTCAGAAATCACAAGCACATCATGTTTACGGCAAATCTCCGCTATCGCCCTTAGCTGTTCTTCGGTATAACTGAGACCATCTGGGTTCCCAGGATATGTGAGAATGAATATTTTTTGACCGGAAGAAGGTTGCGAAAAAGTCATATCAAGTTGCTCAGGAGTGATCCGATACTGATCCTCATAGTTTGTCAGAATTCGAACGACCTTTTTATTTAGTAGACTCGCCTGAGGTTCATAGGAAACCCATGCAGGAGAGGGTAAGAAAAGCGTACACTCCTTAAATGCAGTCATCACCGAGAAGATAAGTTGCTTAGATCCTGGGCCTATATAGACATGATCTGCATTGAGTGGCGTATGAGAGGTTTGATGGAAGGTTGCAACTCTTGCTCTGAGCTCAGGATGCCCTTGAGTATTGGCATATGCAGCTTCCGAAACATGCTCTCTAAGTGACTCTATAACATGTGCAGGAGGAGCAAAGGGAGATTGCCCAAACCCAAATTTATAGACATCTTGACCAGACGCTTGGAGTTCGAGACATTTTTGATTAATTTGTAAGGTGTCCGAGTAAGGAACAGTATTTAGGTTTGTTGCATTCATAACAGCTTGCACCTCCTTATAGAAAGATAGTGAACACTTCTGCAATCGAGTTGATACAAGAGATGAGCGAAAAGCGAGATCGTCTAATCCGTTTTCAGCATCACTTGTAAATGCTCCCACAACTGCTGAGCCGATGGATTAGAAAGTGTCGGGTTGTAATAGAGAGTCAGATCAATGGTAAGGTTCCAGCGCTTGCCCCCCGCGTGGATTAGGTCTCGTGTCTGAAGCTCGTGCGTAACAAGAGACTGAGGAAGCCAAGCTACTCCTGCGCCCGCAAGAGTTAGAGCCTTGAGTGCTTCACTGAGAGCATTAAAGTGTGCAACACGTAAGAACGCGTCTTTAATATCAGAGTGCCCCCCTAAAATTAACCCTAAGGCACACTCTGATGGATAGGCCAAATAAGGAATAATGTCTTGAACCCCTCCTGGTAACATCCACCCAAACCCTTTCCCTCCCGTAGGGGAGCATACAGGAAGGAAAATTTCTTGAGCGAGATTTACTTGCTCATAAGCAGATGGGTCAAATGGAGGAAAAAAGTTTGGGTGGTTATAACATACTAAAAAGTCACATTGGCGCTCTTGAAAGAGCTGACAACATGTTTGAAGGTTCTCTGACATTGTTTGCGTCCGAGTCTCTACCCCTTGCCCAGAGAGTTGTTGCAAAATCTCAGTTAAAATCTGAGTGGACGCATATTGTGGTGAGGCAATACGAACGAAGTTTTTCGTAAGAGTCCCCGTATTTTTTAATTCTTGCTGAACCGTCAGAAGCTGTAAAACACACTGTTGCGCCACTGGCAGAAAGGTCTTCCCTTCCGCAGTCAATTGCAGAGGTTTAGAGTCTCGATCAATCAACTCAACTCCAACCCAATCCTCTAAAGCGCGAATCCGGCGTGAAAAAGCAGATTGAGCCACAAAACGGGCTTTAGAGGCTCTCGTAAAGTTTCTGACACGAGAGAGCGTAATAAAGTCCTGTAGCCAATCAATATTCATATCTTATGAAGACGGGGTCAACGTAATATGAGCTTGAGATTCTTGAGTGATTTGCCTTAGGAAACCTTCCAGAGCCTCCTGTCTAGTAGAACGAGTCGGCTGAGACTCCTCAACCATCTCCGGAGGCTTACGTTCAAGAACTTCGATATAATGCCAACCTAAAGAACTCTGCATTAATGTGGGTTGCGA
>CAYUKP010000022.1:0-10125 GCA_964445335.1 uncultured Verrucomicrobiales bacterium | reverse complement strand
GCCTTCTTTGTATAATGAGCTATCAAAGCATTCTTGAGACATTCACTAACACATTTTCTAAAGAGTTCCTCATACTGGTGGTGACTCAGACTATCTCGGAGTATTCCTCTGCGGTAGAGATACTTATCAAGCTCTATCTCAACATTCTCTTGCGTAATGGGTTGACCATAAACAGAAGCTATCTGTTCAGCCACTATAGGAGACGGCTTACTCTCTTGTATCAAAAACTGATAAGATCGCCCTTGAATGACCTTTAAATCATAAAAGAGATACCCCACTATGCTTAAGCATAGGAGAGTAGGGATAATCTCTCTCCGAAAAGACATGTAATCAGAAGCTTACCAGAAAAGAATCGTGCACAGTAGAACGGCAATCCCATAAAGGAGCCCTAAAGAAGTCAAGGCCACATAACGTTTATGACTTGCAGTGACCCACTTAATCGCATCTCTAAACAGATAAGGCATTCCGACGCAATAAAGGCCAATAGTAAGGATCAAGTAAGCAAAAACGGGAATCAAAAAGCGCGTTGGCTCATCCTTAAACATGCCACCTTGTAGAATAGGTCCAGCAGCCATGAGGGCCACGACTCCTAATCCTCTCACAAACAAGAACTCCTTTACATACAGACACATCCCAATAAAAAAAAGTGGCACGGCTAACCGTAAAGTTGGTTTCATGGTATTGAATTCTGCTAAATTCATCGAGAATCTCTCTAAAAGAGGAAATGATGGCAGATTCTCAGGTGCAACCAAAAGCCAAAACCATGCTAACCCAATCCCCATCATAACCACTCCTGCATTGTAGTGTCGAGGTAGCTTCTTGAGCCATTGCTTACAAAAGTCAGGCTTCAACAGCATAAAGATGTGCGAGCTAATCAAATAAATCGCAATCGGCCACCCTACTTGAACGAGGGTTAGTTTTTCGTATGGATGGACAAAATCCGTCATTGTTCTCCTAGTTATGAAGCATGAGGTCTTGGGTAAAGTATTTTTAACAAAATATTAAAATGCTTTACGGAAACCTACACGCAGGGGATTTTTAGAAGCCCCCTGAAAACATATGATCATGGTTTATGAACTTTGGGTGGCGTCTTGCGTGTAGGATATAAGGTTTTACACATGGGACATTTGGTTCCATCACACCCTCTAGCACTACAATACTCTCGCCCATAAAAGATGATACGAAGGTGTAAGGCATTCCAACTCTCCCTTGGAAAACAAGCCTTCAGGTCTTTCTCCGTCTGTTTGACATTCTTACCTTTTGTTAATCCCCACCTCTGAGCAAGACGATGTATATGTGTATCTACCGCAAAGGCTGGCACTCCAAAGGCTTGTGACATCACAACAGATGCGGTCTTATGTCCCACACCTGGAAGGGTTTCTAATATATCTAGATCCTCTGGGACCTCGCTCTGATAACGATCTCTCAAAATAACAGAAAGCCCTTGTATGGCCTGAGCCTTCCGAGGCGCAAGACCACAAGGTCTAATCAAATCCTCGATCTCGGATACGGGAACTTCTGCCATCAAGTCGGGCGTATGAGCACGAGCGAAGAGAGCGGGTGTGACTTTGTTAACACGCTCATCTGTACATTGAGCGGAAAGGAGGACTGCAACAAGCAAGGTATAAGGAGACGTGTGATCTAGAGGAATAGGTGTTTCAGGGTAGAGTCTTTCAAGCTCCTTAAGGATGTAGGATGCACGTTCTTTCTTTAACATAAAGGGGGGAATATGCTCTCCAGACTTGTGAGACGATCTCTTTTTTCTATATTTGAGATATGAAATTCCTCATTACCGCGGGCCCAACTCAAGAACCAATTGACCCCGTGCGTTATCTTAGTAACCGCTCCTCAGGCAAAATGGGGTATGCAATTGCGGAAGCTGCAGTGAAAGCTGGGCACCAAGCTGTTCTCATTTCAGGCCCAACGGGGTTAGACATCCCTGACGGAACTGATTATATCCCGGTCGAAACCGCCCGCGAAATGGAGGAGGCCGTACAATATTGGATTAAAGGATGTGAAGTCGCCATTATGACGGCAGCTGTATCAGATTACCGAATGGATACAATCGCGCCTCAAAAACTAAAGAAACAAGAAGGCGTAGATACCCTGACTCTAGAACTTGTGAAAAATCCTGATATTCTAGCCAATATCAGAAAAGATGGAACATATGACGGAATCCTTGTAGGCTTTGCAGCCGAAACAGAGAACTTGATCAAAAATGCACAGGCCAAGTTAGAACGTAAAGGATGTGATATGATTTTGGCAAATGATGTCTCCAAAGGACAAGTCTTTGGAAGTGACAAAAACACTCTCTATGCGGTCTATAGCGATACAGTGAAAGAGCTTGGAACTCATTCCAAGCAACACTTAGCCCATATTATCATCAGCCTTTGTGAAAAAATGAGTAATCAGCGGGATTTGAGAAACTTAGAAAAGTAATAAAATACTCGAATAATTCCATCTTGCAAAAGAGCTAATGTTATAAGAAAGATAGAGAGTAACCTTATGAAATATTTTTACCAAATCTCCGTGTTATGTGGAATTGCCTTCTTGTTCTCAAGTTGTGGCACCACACGAATACCAGGGACACCACCTCAAACCAAACCTGTCGTTGAAGAAGATCCGAACCCTTACCCGAAGGGAACATATAACCACTTTAAAGCGCGTAAGGATTATAAAAAAACCTACGACATCTATCGTAATGATACGGCATATGCGGCAGCCTCACCATCAGAGACCAGTATTCGCCTGAACCTTTCCACTCTCAGAGGCCAGCTATTGAACCGTAATAAAACGGTAATCCTAGACTACCCTATTGCCACAGGAACCGCAAAAAACCCAACTCCTGCTGGTAACTATAAAATCATCGAGAAACTCGTTGATAAGGAATCCAACCTCTACGGTAAAATCCTTAATGCCGACAATACCGTTTTCAAATACAACGCTGATTCTAGAAAAGATAAAGTGCCTGCGGGCGGGAAATTTGACGGAGCAGATATGCCGTATTGGATGAGGCTTACAAACTCAGGAATCGGAATGCATCAAGGAAATGTTCCTCGTTACCCTGCATCCCATGGATGCATAAGACATACATGGGACGGCGTAAAGCAGGTCTATGCTAAAGTCAAAATTGGAACACCTGTGACAATCAAATAATATATCTCCTAAGACAAACCTTTGAAAAGCCTCTTGTGTTAATATTGGACACAAGAGGTTTTTTTATGTTCTAAAGATATGCCCATAAATACCTAATGACAAAATATATGAAGATGAAGAAACTAGGTGGCCTCCTCATGGTCTGCGTCACAATGAGTAGTTGCTCCTTACTGGATTTTTCTAAAATCCCAGGTGTCCCACCTCAGATAAAGAAAACAGCTTATGAACGCTTTACGGAACGTGAAGACTATCCGAAAACATATGACACTTTTAGAAACGAAGAGCTATTAAAGGCTTCAACACCTTCTAATACACGCGTATTAATTGACCTTTCGGATCAGAGAACTATGCTTTTAGTGAACGACCAGATCGCCTTAGACTCCCCAACATGTACAGGGCGAGCAGGGAAAAGAACACCAACTGGCACCTTCCGTATTAAGGAAAAAATCAAAGATAAGCGCTCCACAATCTTTGGGCGCCTATACAATGGAACAAAAGTCGTGCATGGTGGCGACCGTAGAAAGTATAAGGGTTCATACACTAAATTTATTGGGTCTTCTCTCCCCTATTGGATGAGGCTTACCGGTGATGGAATCGGCCTCCATTATAGCAAAAGTGTGAAAAGGTATCCTGCATCAGCAGGATGTGTCAGAATGCCAATGAACAGTGTCAAAACGATCTATTCAAAGGTCAGAAGAGGCACGAGAGTTACTGTCCAAAACTAGGTCTCTTTACAAAAAGAGCACCCCCTATATAATGTAAAGGGGTGCTATCTCTTAGCCATATAATTGCTTAAGAGATTCCAAGTGTCTTTTCTGTCCAAGCGCGGACTTTCTGATAACTCTCCTCATCCGTCTTCAAGCAGACATCATAGGACGGAATCATTTCTTCGATCTTTTCTTTCCATTCCTCAATCTTGTCAGGGAAACATTTTGCTAAAAGTTCTAGCATAATAGAAACAGATGTGGAAGCTCCAGGAGAAGCACCTAAAAGAGCAGCTATACTACCATCAGCAGCGCTTACAACTTCGGTTCCGAATTGTAGAACTCCACCTTTCATCTCATCAGACTTGATAATTTGCACCCTTTGACCAGCAGTCAATAGCTCCCAGTCTTTATCTTGTGCCTCTGGGAAGAAGTTTCTTAACGCTGCCATACGGTCTTCAGGAGACTGAATCACTTGCTCAATGAGATAGCGTGTAAGCTCCATATTATCCTTTCCAACGGCAAGCATAGGAATGATATTATTCGGTCTAATAGAAAACGGAAGGTCTAATAAGGAACCTGACTTGAGGAACTTCGGAGAAAACCCAGCAAATGGTCCAAATAGTAGAGACTGCTTACCGTCAATCACACGTGTATCAAGATGAGGAACAGACATCGGCGGAGCACCAACTTCAGCCTTACCATATACCTTAGCTTGATGCTTCTTAACAATGTCAGGGTTTTTACAGACTAGCCATTGACCACTGACTGGGAATCCTCCAAATCCTTTCCCTTCTTGGATACCTGAATTCTGTAAAAGAGGTAACGCGGCTCCTCCTGCTCCTACAAAAACAAAACTAGCAACCAAATGTTCTTTCTTACCTGTCTTTAGGTTTTTGGCTTCAACGCTCCACTTTCCATCAGTTCTTTTCTTAAGGCTCGTGACTTTTGTAGAACTTTGGAAAGAAATATTCTTATTCTTTTCTAATGACTTTAAGAGCTGACGAGTCAGAGCTCCAAAGTTTACATCTGTTCCGCCCGCAACTTTCGTAGCAGCAATTTTCTCATGGACACTTCTCCCTTTCAATAACAGAGGAGCCCATTTCGCAATAGTTTCCTTATCCTCTGTATACTCCATGTCTGCAAAGAAATGGTGCTGTGACATCTCCTGATGGCGATCCTTCAAGAATTGAACTGAATTGCCACCTCTCACAAAGCTCATGTGCGCCACAGGATTAATGAAAGAACTTGGTTTCGACAGTTTTCCTTGCTCAATCAACCATGACCAAAACTGCTTAGACTCCTCAAAAGACTCATATATTTTAAGAGCTTTATTGATTTGAACAATACCATCAGCTCCTCTGCTCGTATAATTCAGCTCACATAAGGCCGCATGACCTGTTCCAGCATTATTCCATGCATCTGAGCTTTCTGTTGCTGGAGAATCTAATGCTTCTAAAATTTTGATCTGAGCCTCTGGCATAAGTTCTTCCAGAAGGGTCCCAAGAGTCGCGCTCATGATCCCCCCTCCTATAAGAACAATATCTGATTCAGGGCGGGTTGTTCTATGTTCCATTGCAGAATGAATTGTTGCCTAGAACTTTTGGGTGTCAATAGATTTTAGTAAAGTATGCACAGGTTTTCCTCACAAAAGAGAAGGAAAAGGTTCTGCCCGCTCCCTTAAAACGCAAAAGCCCCATATTTCATATGAAATATGGGGCTTCTATAAATCAAAAATTTCGTAAATCAGATGAGATCTTGGTTTCTCTCCTCGTCATCAACTCTTTCTTCATCTCTTGTGTTCATGTTGTTGTCATTATGCAACAAATCGTCATCCATTGTAAATCCGTCATCAATATTACTTGTCATAACGTTTATGATAAAAAAGATTTTCAGAAGAATCTGTCAAGATCTTTTCAAGATTAGAAACGCTCTTTTGTCCTGAGATGACGAAATCGGTTTCCCCCCATACAGCCCTCTATTTGAAACCTTTGAGTTACAAAAAATCGGTCTACAATTGCAATTAACGACTTATGGTTTTTTACGTTTTACAGCACGCCTGAAGGCCTGACGCTCTTTTCTATTAAGCTTCCCGTTCCCGTCTTTATCAAACCTTTTGAGACGTTGTTTTCTAGCCTGTCTTAAGGCTTTTTTCTCCTTCTTATTGAACTTACCATCCCCGTTTTTATCAAAAGTCGCTTTCCATTTACGTCTCCCTTCACGCATTCTTTTTAAGGCGCTACGTTCGGAAGTATTTAAAAAGCCGTCTCCATTTTTATCAAACTTTTCAACTAAACGAGAGGGGATCGCTTGAGACTCTTGAGAATTGGCTAAAGAGCATGCGACAGAACCAGCAAAGAGTGTTCCTAATAGTATTATACGTTTCATCATTTTTTAACCTGCTACTCTGTTAGAAGGATTCATCCGGTAAATTTATTCAATTAAAATTTTTTAAATAAAATAAACATAGGGTTCAAAAAGACTAAATAGATCAAGAAAGACTCACCTTAATCTCTGTAACGAGAGGTGTTGAGTCTGCTGGAGTGAGTAACGCTGAAACAATAACGACACGTTTTCCTCCTTTTTCTTGAACCTGAGATAGGTTCTCAGGTTTTATTCCTCCTATCGCAAAAACAGGAATATGGCCGCCAACAGTTGTTTGCACTTCTTGAAGGTTTTCTAACCCAATAGCAGGGCGCCCTTTTTTGGTTGGCGTCAGATAAAGAGGTCCAAATCCAATATAATCAAAACCATCAGCTAAAGCTTGTTGTGCCTGAGCTAGACTATGAGTAGAACGTCCTATGAGCATCTCGTCTCCAACAATCGCGCGAGCGTGTTCCAACGAGCCGTCGTCTTGACCAATATGAACACCGTCAGCTCCTACCTTTACGGCGATCTCAGGATAGTCATTTATAATAAATGGAACGTCATGCCTATTACATAGAGGTTTAAGTTCTTGTGCCCATTGATAAATATCGCGAGGATCCTGATCTTTGGCTCGAAGTTGGATGATATCTACTCCTTGCCCCTCTGCAATGAGCTCTTGAGCCTTCGAATAAAGGTTCTCAGGCGATACATACCCAAGATCTATAATACCATATAGCGTGGCGTGTGATAGTTTGTGATGCATAAAATAAAATTTAAGAAAAAAGGCGGATAAAAAATCCGCCTGAATTATATAGAAGTGTATCTAAAAAGACTACCCTTGAGATTCTTTTATATATTCTCCGACCCAATCAATCCCATAGGTTCCATTGATAAAGTCAGGGTGCTTGATAATTTCTAATTGGAAAGGAATCGTGGTTTTAATCCCTCTAATGGTAAACTCTTTCAGAGCTCTCTCCATTCTCTTGATAGCCAACTCTCTGGTAGATGCTGTAACAATAAGTTTAGCAATCATAGAGTCATAGTACGGGGGAACACTGTAACCTGAATATACGTGCGTATCGACTCTCACTCCCTTACCTCCTGGGGCATACCAAAGGCTAATCGTACCTGGTGAAGGGGCAAAATTATTGTAAGGGTCTTCGGCGTTAATACGGCATTCGATCGAGTGTCCTCTCGGTTGCGCATTAATGACGTGATCTGAGAACTTTTCTCCTGCCGCCACACGAATCATCTCCTTAATAAGTTCACATCCCATAACTTCTTCAGTTACTGGGTGCTCTACTTGGATACGGGTGTTCATCTCCATGAAATAGAAGTTCTCTCCTTTTTCATCGACCAGATATTCAATCGTTCCCGCATTCTCGTATTTAGCTTCCTTGATTAAGGCGACAGATGCGTCACCCATTTTTTTGCGAAGCTCTGGTGAAAGAAGTGGACTAGGACATTCTTCAATAATCTTTTGATTACGGCGTTGCATAGAGCAGTCCCTTTCTCCCAAATGCAAGTAATTCCCATGACTATCTCCAAAGACCTGAAACTCGACATGGTGTGGCTTTAGAACGAGCTTTTCTAGATAACAATCCCCATTACCGAAACATGCGATCGCTTCTTGAGATGCCTGATTATACAAAGTTTCAAACTCTGCTTCGTCGAAGCATGGTCTCATTCCTCTGCCACCACCTCCAGCAGTAGCCTTAATCATCACAGGGAAGCCAATTTCACGCGCTTCTTGAAGCCCATGAGCTGCAGATTCTAAAATACCTTTAGAGCCAGGAGTTACAGGCACTCCAGCCGCTACCGCTGTAGCACGAGCGGTATTTTTATCTCCCATTTTACGGATAACTTCCGCACTTGGTCCGATAAATTTAAACCCTTCACTTTCGCAGATTTCTGCAAATCTCGCATTCTCGGAGAGGAATCCATATCCAGGGTGGATCGCATCAACTCCTGCAATTTCAGCAGCAGCTAAGACACGGTCTGCCTTGAGATAACTCTCTGCACTCGGCCCAGGCCCAATACAGACAGCCTCGTCAGCGAGCTGGACATGCATAGAGTCAACATCTGCTTCAGAGTAAACTGCCACAGAGATAATGTCTAACTCACGACATGCGCGAATGATTCGAAGGGCGATTTCCCCTCGGTTTGCGATGAGGACTTTCTTAAACATACGTACGAAAGGCTTAGCTCAAACGGAAGAGGTCGTCACCAAATTGAACAGGTGTCCCGTCCTCAATGCAAACTTCAGCAATAGTGCCTGACTTCTCGGCCTTGATTTCATTCATCACCTTCATTGCCTCAATGATGCAGATAACTTGACCTTCACTCACCTTATCTCCTACAGAAACAAAACTTTCAGCATCAGGTGCAGGCTTACGGTAGAATGTTCCAACCATTGGAGAAGAAATAGCCTCTCCTGCCGGTTCTGCTGCTACTGCCGGAGCAGCAGCTGGTGCAGAGGCAGGCGCCGCCGCTACAGCTGGTGCAGGAGCTGCGACTGGAGCACTCGCTACCGAAGGCATAGCTGCTAGGAGCTCTTTAGCTGCTTCAATATCAGTGCCCTTCTTAAGCTCGAGTTCAAACTCTTCTTTTTCCAGACGAAAGTGAGATAACCCATGATCATCCATGAGTTCGACAAGTTGACGAATATCTTTTAAATCCACGATGGTAGTTGATTTGTGTTTATAAAACTTATGTCTTATGCTTTAACACAGTCAAGCTCTCAGCTTTAAGAATTGCGAGATCATTGTTATGAAAGTATCTTTTCCCCTCGACGATAGAGCTTCTGACCAACTCGGTCGGGAAGTCTTTACTAATGAATTTGTCCCTAAAGACTTTTTTTCTCGGCAGAATCTCTCAGATATATTCGACCGAGAAGCTCCTACAGAAATTGATTTAGGGTGTGGAGATGGGTCATTCGTCACTCAATTGGCAGCGCATTACCCCGAACGAAACTTCTTGGCCGTGGAGCGACTCTTAGGTCGTGTGAAAAAAGTCTGTAAGAAAGGATATCGTAGTGACTTAACAAATCTTAAGGTTCTAAGATTAGAAACGCTTTACACTACCGAATGGCTTTTACCTCATCAGAGCTTTGATCGCATTCATCTGATTTGTCCTGACCCTTGGCCTAAGGAAAAGCATCATAAAAACCGTCTCATGCAGGCTCCTTTCTTTGAGTCTATTCATAAGCTACTCAAAGATAACGGAGAATTTCTCTTTAGAACAGATCATGACGAATATTATGAGTGGTCGAAGGAAAGAATGGAGGCTTGCCCTCTTTTTGAAACTACTCCTTGGGAGGAAAGTGACTTTTTCTACCCCAAGTCAGACTTCCAACTGCAATGGGAAGGGGAGGGGAAAACACTATCAAATATGCGCTGCATTAAGCGCTAAAGGCTCTCGTCTTATAAATTTATGTTCTATTGAGAGGCTTTTAAATCCACCCGCCACTCAATAAACGCATTCGTTAAGAAATTAATGCGCGTAATACGCTAAGCTATAATTATTAGAGTTCTCTTGTAACTGACGTGTCAGAGTCGACTTAGCGTTTACTTTCTCTTCGTTGCTTAGCTTCCCATCATTATCTAAATCAAACCTTTTGATAAGGTCTGCTCGACGAGACTTTTTATACGCCACTTTCTCAGCCTCATTAAGAGTACCATCTCCATTGACATCAAAGGACATGCAGTAGTCATTATATGCTTTCTCTGTATTCATGTTGCCTAGTGAAGTAGTATTGGAAAAACAAAGGCTACTAGAAGCAAGGACAACGAATAGAAGAGGTTTGATCATATATTAGGCGTTAATGAGCTTACGGATAAAATCATTCTAAAAGTACAAATAAAAGTCTTATACCATGAGCTTCAGAGGATATTTTACA
>CAYUKP010000021.1:0-17743 GCA_964445335.1 uncultured Verrucomicrobiales bacterium | reverse complement strand
TGAGCAGGTGGTAAAGTGTTTGGGAGGAAGACTTTAATGAGTATGATCAGCTTATTCCTTAAGCTGGTCAAGCCGATCGTCAGCCTGTTGAAAAATGAAGATGGATTGTTTGAAGTCAATGTAGCTTTTAAGGCGATTGAGCTCCTCGGTTGACTTTTTGTCTACCGTGAATGTTAGACGTCCCATTTCGACATTTGGAATATCCTTTACAAGAGTAGGGTTGTTAATGTGAAGAGAAATCTTAGATGGTCGTAGCCATCGCTTTTGTAAATCTACTCCTCCGATATCTGAATAAGGGATGTTAATGATTTGATGAGTTCCTTTACCTCCTCGGAAAACATTTGAGGAAAGGCGCCAGTGTAGTTCACATATTTCAGGAAGAAACCTCAGTTTACCAATGACTTCTTCTCTTCCCAATGGGTCAGTTGCCTCGATTCTAAAGGAAAGATTAATCGCGTGATCTAAGTCTAACATGATCGTAAAATGTTTAATGGAGAGCGGTATGTAAAAAGAAAAAGATAAACTGTTTCTTTACATTGCCTAGTAAAGCGGTTTACACCCTCATCAGTTTAGCCATTTCTCAACGCATGCCAAAAAATACAAGTATTAAAAAAATTCTCGTGATCGGAGCCGGGCCGATTGTCATTGGACAAGGATGTGAATTTGACTACTCAGGGGTTCAGGCCTGCAAAGCTTTAGCTGAGGAAGGGTATGAAGTCGTGTTAGTGAATTCGAATCCTGCCACGATTATGACAGACCCCGAATTTGCTGCCGCTACTTACATAGAGCCTATTACACCTGAGGTTGTTGAGAAGATCATCATCAAGGAAAAACCTGACGCCTTACTACCAACACTTGGTGGGCAGACGGCTTTAAACTGTGCAATGGATCTCTTCAAGGCGGGAACCTTAGATAAATATAAGGTGAAAATGATCGGGGCTAATGCTGATGCGATCGATAAGGGCGAAGACCGTCTTCGCTTCAAGGAAGCCATGATTCGCATCGGGTTAGATGTACCGAAGTCTGGTTCAGCTCACAGTATGGAAGAGGGGAGGAGCATTGCTGAGGAAATCGGCACCTTCCCACTTATTATGAGACCTGCCTTTACCCTTGGAGGGAGAGGTGGCGGAATTGCCTACAATAAAGAGGAATTTGAACAAATTTTACTGAGAGGTTTAGAGGCGTCTCCGACTTCTGAAGTTTTAATCGAAGAATCTCTGCTCGGCTGGAAGGAGTATGAAATGGAGGTCATGAGAGATCGTGCCGACAATTGTGTTGTCATCTGCTCTATTGAGAACCTTGACCCAATGGGAGTTCATACAGGTGACTCTATCACCGTAGCACCTGCTCAGACCTTAACTGACCGCGAATATCAAATCATGCGTGACGCATCTTTTGCGGTAATTAGAGAGATTGGCGTAGAGACTGGAGGCTCAAATATTCAGTTTTCTATCGAGCCTGACACAGGGCGTTGTATTGTGATTGAGATGAACCCTAGGGTGTCGAGATCTTCAGCACTTGCTTCGAAGGCTACAGGGTTTCCTATTGCGAAGATCGCAGCTAAGCTTGCAGTAGGATATACCTTAGATGAGCTTCCTAATGATATTACACGTGTGACTCCTGCAAGCTTTGAGCCAACGATCGATTATGTTGTGACCAAAGTTCCAAGGTTTACCTTTGAGAAGTTTCCAACCGCAGATTCTGTTTTGACTACACAGATGAAGTCTGTAGGCGAGGCCATGTCAATTGGGCGAACTTTCAAGGAGTCTATGCAAAAGGCGCTACGCTCTTTAGAAACGAACCGTTGGGGGTTTGGTTTTGATGCGAAAGACCCTATTGATGCAACAGATGAAGAAATCGAGCAAAAGCTTTTTGTTCCTAACGCAGAGCGTATTTTTTGGTTACAGGCCGCCTTTGTTAAAGGTTGGTCGGTAGAGAAGGTTTTTAATGCGACGGCTATAGATATCTGGTTTCTTCACCAACTCCATGATATCGCTAAAGAAGGGCAGAATTTGGCAGAACTTCCACTGAAGAAAGCCAAAAGGCTTGGATTCTCTGATCGTCAGATTGCCAAGGCAAGAGGGGTAGATGAATTAGCGATTCGAGCGGAAAGACATGAGCAAGGTATTATCCCAACATATCGTTTGGTAGACACGTGTGCTGCTGAGTTTGAAGCGGAAACACCTTATTATTATTCCAGTTACGGTGACGAGAATGAGGCTGTAAATAGTGGCAAAAAGAAAGTAATGATTCTTGGTGGTGGCCCGAACCGTATCGGACAAGGCATTGAGTTTGATTACTGTTGTGTGCATGCATCATTTGCTCTGAAGGAGCTTGGATATGAAACAATCATGGTTAACTCAAACCCTGAGACTGTTTCGACCGATTATGATACCTCAGATAAGCTTTACTTTGAGCCGTTGACTTTAGAGGACGTTCTAAACATTTGTGATCAGGAGAAGCCTGATGGCGTGATTGTTCAGTTTGGCGGTCAAACTCCTCTAAACCTTGCTGCGGCTTTAGAGGCAAACGGCGTCCCTATTTTGGGAACCTCTCCAAAATCTATCGAGTTAGCGGAGGATCGTAAATTCTTCTCTTCACTTCTTGATACTCTAGGGTTGAAACAAGCAGAAGCAGGGACAGCAGTTTCTGAGGATGAGGCAAGTGAGATTGCTAAGCGTATTGGGTTCCCTGTTCTTGTGAGACCTTCATTCGTCTTAGGTGGACGAGGAATGATGATTGTTTATACAGATCAAGAGTTGCGACGTTACATTAGAGAGGCGGCAGATGTTACCCCTGATCGTCCAATTTTGGTAGATCGCTTCCTAGAAGGAGCAACCGAAGTTGATGTAGATTGTATTTCTGATGGAGAAACATCTGTTGTAGGAGCCATTATGGAGCACATCGAACAAGCTGGAGTTCACTCAGGTGATTCTGCATGTGTTATTCCTGCGCCAAACTTGTCAGACGATATCAAAGCAAAAATCCTCACTGCGGCCAAAGACCTAGCTCGTGCACTGGAGGTGCGAGGTTTAATGAATATTCAGTTTGCGGTGCGTGATGAAGAGCTTTATGTAATTGAGGTTAACCCTCGTGCATCAAGAACGGTACCATTTGTTTCCAAGTCTATTGGTATTCCTTTGGCCAAGTTGGCAGCTAAGGTAATGGCTGGAAAAACTCTAAAAGAGCTTGGTTTTACTGAAGAGGTGACACCTGCGCACTATAGCGTGAAGGAAGCTGTATTTCCATGGTCTCGCTTCCCTGGTATTGATATTGTATTAGGGCCGGAGATGAAGTCTACAGGAGAAGTCATGGGAATCGATGAGGATTTAGGCATGGCTTATGCTAAGTCGCAAATCTCAGCGTTCAATCCACTCCCGACGAAGGGAACTGTATTCCTTTCTGTTAATGATGACAAAAAGCCAGAAGCTTTAGAAATAGCTAAGGATCTTGTGGAGTTAGGTTTTGATATTTGTGCGACAGCGGGAACACATCAGATGCTAATTGATGCTGGCGTAGAAAGTAAGAGAACATATAAGCTGTACGAAAAGAATCGTCCAAATGTCTTAGATGAGATGAAAAACGGGAATATTACCTTTGTCATCAACACTCCAAGTGGCCCTGAGGCTAAACAAGACGAGATTGGAATTAGAGCAGGTGCAATCGCCAACAAAATATCCCATTGTACAAACATTGCGGCAGCTAAGGCGACGGTTCAAGCGATTCGTTCGCTACAAGATCGTGAGCTTAATGTGAAGCCTATTCAAGCGTATCACGCTTAAACTGAGGATGAACTGATGAAAGGCTTTCGACTCTTTGTTTTACTCTTCTCCTTTTTGGTGGGATGTTGTTTTGCAGAGAGTCAGCCTGTAATTTGGTATAGTTCATACCAAGAGGCTTTGGATGAAGCCCAGAGGTCACATAGAGACCTTTTCATTTCGTTCTCAGGAACGTATTTTACTCCCAAAAGCATTGTTGTCAAAAAGGAGATTTACGCTAACGAAGAGTTTTTAGAGCAAGTGCAGAAGCACTATGTTTTGCTTGCGGTGGAGAAGCCTTCAAGCATCAACCTATTTGAAAAACCCGAGGCAGCTACTATGTTTAGACGCTTTGGAGTGAATATTGTTCCATCTGTGGTTTTATGTCAGTCTGATGGGGCTGGATATAAAAGGTTTCGTGCGGATGAAATGCGCACGGTTCGAGAAATGTTAGATCAAATTGATCCTGCTAAAGTAGTCAAGCGGGTTATTAATAAGCCTCTTAAACAAAAAAGCGACCAAGAAAAAAAAGATCGTGGTTCAAACTCTTCCATTAGAGAGAAAACTATGCCTCTTTTGTAGGTAAGATGAAAACTTTAGTAGCGAGAGTACTTTTTCGATTATTCTATGCGTCTCAATCATTAGGGAAGAACCGAGGGCGATTTTCACGTCATATGACAGAGGTGAATACGATGGTTCAAGAGCATCAAGACTCAGTCTTGTGTGGAAGAGAGCAGGTACCAGCTTCTCCTGGGTTAACAGAGGTCATGAGAGATTGGTCTCCTTATATGACGATACATCATCTCAATCTAGTCCATCGAGAAATCATTGATATGATAAAGGAATTAGAAGCTGGACGTATGGTTGAGATTGGTGATTTGAGTAGGTTTGACCACTTTGATGAACAGGCCGCGTCAGTGATGACAGACTTTAATGCCCTAGGAGATGATATTTTAAGATTGCCAGAGCAATTGAGTTTTACTTCCTCGTTGAAGGTTTACCACCCTATTTTTGGGTCTTTAACTTCAAAGGACTACTATGCGATGCTAGTGATGCATCTCAAGTTACATGTAGATCAAATTAAAAAAAGTGTGGAACTAAATTCGTGAAGGAGAAAAGGTTGAGAGTTGCTTTGAACTCCTCTGAGTCTGGTTATACTTTGATGGAGCTATTGGTTGTTATAACCATTCTATTAGCTCTGTCTGGAGTCGCTATTAGTGGGGTGAGGAGTGTCATGAATAAGGCATATCTCACCGAATCCAAGGTCGAGCTTATACGTTTAGTTACTGCGATCGAGGCATATTATCATGATAATGGAGTGTATCCTGATATTTCAGGGAGTGGTGCGTATTACGATGCCCAGAAAGATGGAGATCAAGCAGTTGTTATGGATGGGTTATCTAATGGTAGTCAAGAGCTGGTAAAGCTTTTGATAGATGACAAGACCGGCGTCACATACTTGAGCTTAACACAAGCTAAGAGTGCGAATTTAATGGAAAACTCTCTGGTATCGTATGCTTACCGTGATCGCTGGGGAAATCCTTATGAAGTCTATTGGGATGCCAATTATGACGGTATGGTTTCAAATCCTCTAGACCCTACGGAGAAATTGAATAAAGGGGTTATAGGTATCGGGTTCGGGCGTTCTGCATCATTGCCCCACTCCACGCAAGGAGTGGTGAAATCTTGGTAGAAAGGTCTACCGAATAGGGTAAAGGCCGAAAAGTAAACGTGTAGCGGCTACTATTTTACCAAACTTGCCACAGAACGGCCTCTGAGGCCGTTTAATTGTTTTACACTTCCCTTTAGTTGTGTCTACAAGTTTCGTGCTGGGGTTCACGAGAACACACGATTCTGTTAGGTTGACTAAGGGGAGATCCGCAGAGCTATCAGTATATGCCACGGAATGAGGTAACGGGATTGAAAGTTTTAAGTTTTGCTCAGACATCCACTCTTTGATGATACGTACTTTCTCAATGTGTTTGTTGTTACATTTGATTTGCGGAAACAATGGCATGTAGTCAGATTGCTCGACTTCTGTGCAAAATGTCTGTGTAACTCCTAATCTTTCCCCAATGAAGGGCACATAGAGAGAAGGGCTAGCAGAGGTAAGAATGACGCAGTACCCTTCAGAGAGGTGTTTACGTAGCATCTGTATCATCTCAGGATAGAATTCCTTTGGATAATAGAACTCTACAAATGCTTGACTGAGTCGCTCAACCTCACCCTTGCTCATACCAAAGAGAATGGCAAGAAAGAGCCTCTTCATACGCCGTGCTCCAATGAGAGACGAGAACGGTAGAGCTCCCAAAAATGGTAATAGAAAGAGCCTGCGCCATGGGGCTTTATCAAAGACCCAGTTTGCATAAAGTAATTGCATATCCCAGGGCACAAGGGTTTGATCTAGGTCAAACAAAGCGTATCCTTTATATGTAGTCATAATGGGTAGGCTTATGGATTGTTTTGCTTAGAGGCAAAAGGTGTTTTTTGCCAAACCTGTTTAATCCAAGGCGTGTAGTCCTGCTCAGTGACATGAGGCGGAGGTGGAATGATGTTTGATTTCGGCTGTCTGTAATTAGCAGATTTTAGCCAAGATTGGATCTGAAGGTGTTTGGGATTGTTACGCAAGACACTCCAATATCTTGCCGCACCTTTCCATTGACCTTTCTTACCTGATGAGATGACTCCATCCTTCACAATGAATCGATTCAGAGCTATTGCTCCAATCTGTAAGGCCGTAGAAGGGTCATGGAGTTCATCAGCTGATGAGAGGCTCGGAAGGTATCCTGAAGCGCTTTCGTAGGAAAATTGGAGAAGCCCGCGGCTTACCACATTTTTTCCTTTGCTGTCGAGGATACCAACCTCTTCATAAGAGTGTTCGGTGCGGTGGCTACTCTCCATCCAAGAAATAACCGATAGAAAGAGCCCCCAAAATTCTAATCGTTCTTCCGGAGTTTTGCTCACATAACCTGGACAGTAATTATTAATGTCAGTAGGAGTTGTAGTCAGTAATTTAGGAGCTTGCTCTACAATCCATTGTGTTGCAAGCTTGTGATATTCAGGATGATCTCTACGCCAATCCCAAGTGTATGTTTTCTGGAGGAATAGAGAACATGAAGGCGTAGATATTCCCATCAAAAGGCCAAAGAAAAGAACTTTGTATGACATGCCAAACTCCTTAAAGTAATTGTAGAGGCTTAGTCTACTTTAAACCTATAGTGACCTGTAATATCGTAATCAAACAAGCAATTCTGCCATTGTGGACCTAGTCCAACATTGTGAACAATCCAAGGCGTGTCATCTGATTCAATAGGACTGGGCACGACAATGCCAATATGAGGTGCTCCGTGTGACAGCTTCCATACTACGATGTCACCTTTCTTATAGTCTGATGGTGTATCAGATAAAGGGAGGCTCACCCCATTACGGCTAAAGAAGTTTTTTAGATTAGGAACCCTTCTGTGATCAATATTTGGGTCAGGCTTACTAAGGTTCCAGTTTTTTGGGTAGGACTGGTAATTATCTACCATGTCATCATAGACCATTTCTTGTAAATCAATTCCAATCGCTCTGTATGTGCGAATGATGACATCAGAGCACACGCCTTTGTCTTTTGGAATGTCTCCCAGAGGGAAGTTTATCTCATAATACTTTGGATCATACGAGATCGACTGTGTAGTTCTGTTAATGGCGGCTGCTAAGAACTTATTGAGTTGAGTATCTGAATTTAAATGTAGACTTGTATACTCCTCAACAGTGAAACGCTTACGGTGATCGTTTTGAGCTGCGAAAAGGTCGGATGCACCATATTTGTAAAGCCCAAATGCTCCAAGAGAGAGGAGCGTTGCAGAAATAATGAACGTTTTTAATGAATTTCTCTTAGGTTTTCTAGGTTGAGTTCCAATATATTCTATCGGTGAAAGGTGCATTTTTTGAAGGAAAGGGAGCTAGGGTGAAGGGGGAATAAAGACTGTACTAAACGTTATCATTTTTTGATTCTTATGTCCACTTAATTAAGAGGAAATGCAGTGGGGAGTGGTTTTTTTGTTTAATCTGACTCATTTAGGTGATTAATATAAATTAAGTGTTTGCTAAAAAACAAAAGAAATGTTTTTTTGATTGGCTTGCTTTGATTATATGACAAATAAAGATGAAATATGACAACTCTCCTACAGCGTGGCCTGTTTTTAATAACAGTTTTTCTCGTATGCTTTATGGGAGCCTACTTTTATAAAAAAGTAGGGAAAGGTTCACAGCAAGAGGCTTCTTCGTTGACTGCAGTGAAGTATAGTCAGCCAAATTATAAACCTGAAAGCTTTGATCTCCAAGAAGACCCTATTTTTACCAATTCTGATATTAACTTTTTACGTAAGGCTGATGAACAGAGGGTTAATCTAATTAAGCGTGTGGTGCAATCCGTTGTGTGTATTTCAACTGAGGGTTTGCAACGTAGGAGGTTTCAGGCAATGGGAAGAGAAGCTGAGCAAATTCTCCCAGTGAGAGATGTTGGGTCGGGAGTAGTGGTTTCACGACAAGGGCATATTGTAACAAATCATCATGTGATTTCTGGTAAACAGCGGTTTGTTGTGACCATGAATGATGGACGAGAGTATGATGCTAAGCTGGTAGGAACAGATCCGAGCTTGGATATCGCAGTATTACGTCTCAAGTCAGACAAGGAGGATTTTAAGCCCATGCCTTTTGGGGATTCAGACAAGGTTGAAGTGGGGCAATCGGTTTTCGCTGTAGGAAATCCTTTTGGATTAGGAGAGACTGTTACTCAAGGGATTATTTCTGCCAAAGAGCGTTCGTTCTCAGATCAACAGAGAGACTTATTTCAGACAGATGCAGCGATTAATCCAGGTAATTCAGGGGGGCCTTTAGTTGCGGTTGATGGTACCATTATTGGGATTAATGTGGCAATATTTTCTTCAGATGATAACCAAAGAGAGTCTCAAGGAGTTGGTTTTTCTATTCCTTCTAATGACGTGTTACGGACCTTTACCCAAATTGCAGAACGAGGGAGTCCAATTCATGGATATTTAGGTGTGCGCCTTATGGATCTAACCCCTGAGGTAAAAGTGTATTTAGATTACCAAGGTGCTGGGGTTGCGGTTACGGAGGTTACTAAAGGTTCTCCAGCTTTTCTTGCGGGGGTGCGTCCACGAGATGTAATCGTTACATATGATGGGATCAACATTCAGCGCCGGACAGATCTTATTACCCTGATTAAGAATTCTTCTATTACGGAGAATACAACAATTGTGATTTCGAGAAACGGAAAACTGATGGAATTGCAGGCGCGTGTCATTGATGCTTTAGAAAGTCGCCCTCAAACAACAGATACTTTGAAAGATCCTGAGGGGAGTGCGATGATTGCCAGAGTCGCAAGTATTGGTCTACGTGTTCGTGAGCTTGAATGGATTGAGCGAAAGAGAGGAGGAGATATAGGTGTTATAGTAGACTCCATTACCTCGGGTAGTATGGCGGCTAAAACAGGATTAAGGAAGGGTGATCGAGTATTAGAAATGAATGGGGATGCCCTACTTTCCCCAGATCAATTTTACCGACATATTAAGGAAGCTAAATATGGGGAGCCTCTCACGATGGTGTTGCAGCGTAACAACCAGAAGGTTCGGATAAAGTTTAGTATTCGTTGAAGGTGAGTGGGGACGTTACTGTTGTAAATAAAGAACCAAGATCCTTCTTGGATTCGTTATGATAAGGTAGTAGTTTTGAACATATGAATCTGGCAGATTATCATACCCATACACCACTCTGTATGCATGCTGAGGGGAGTCCTGAGGAATATGTTCAACAAGCATTGTCGGCAGGACTAGCCGAGTATGGAGTCGCAGATCATGCTCCGGTAGGCTATGAATTCTTTGATGATTGGCGGATGCTCTATTCTCAACTTCCAGAATACTGGAATTGGGTGCAACGAGCTCAGGACGCAGCAAAGGGGCAGATTCCTATCAAGGTTGGTTTAGAGTGTGATTGGTTACCTCAGTGTGAATCGTGGATTGAAAAGCTTAGAGCGGAGTATTCGTGGGACTACCTGATCGGATCAGTGCACTATTTAGCAGATCAATGGGATTTTGATAACCCTAAGTGGTTGGGTAAGTGGAGTTCTATTAATGTAGAGGATGTTTGGCAACAATATTGGGACACATATACAGATATGATCAGCTCACGGTTGTTTGATATTCATGGGCACCCTGATTTGATTAAGAAGTTTGGCTATGTTCCAAAGAGGGACTTACGCTCATATTATGATCCCGCTATCGAAGCTTTGGTCGCTACAAATGGAGCCATTGAGCTGAATACTGCTGGGTGGTATAAACCGTGTGCAGAACAGTACCCTGCCGTGGGCTTTCTAGAGCGTTGTGCTGAGGCTCAAGTAGCGATTGTTGTGTCGTCCGACGCACATGCTCCTAGCGAAGTTGCTAGAGACTTTGATAAGGCAACTTCCTTATTGAGAAAGGTTGGGTTTACGACTACTGTTCGTTTTGATCAAGGTCAGAGATATGAAATCTCTTTGTGAGACGAGCTGAGATCTCTATGAATCGAATTACGCGATTTGCGCCATCTCCTACGGGATTACTTCATCTCGGGCACATGTATTCTGCCCTCATGTGCCAAAAAATCGTAGGTTCGGGGCAGATGCTCTTAAGATATGAGGATATCGATTACACCCGAGTTCGGCCAGAATATTATGAGATGATCGCTCAAGACTTGGCTTGGATAGGGGTTACTTATCAGCCTAATCCTATACGTCAAACTGACCGTTTCACCTTGTATCGAGATGCCTTACAAGACCTACAGGAGAAGGAGCTGGTTTACCCATGTTTTTGTACGCGTAAGGAGCTTCAACAGCAGGTGCAGATTGATGCCCCGCAACAGGGTGTTCCTCACTCTCGCTACAATGGTAAATGTCGCAACCTTTCACCAGAGCGGCGACAAGATCTGATCCAGAGAGGAGTAAATTATTGTTGGAGATTAGACTCTGCCAAAGTTGCGCGTTATGTAAGAGGGAAGCACTTCTCTGATGCCAAATATGGAGTGCAAGAAGTCAATGCTGAGATTATGGGCGATGTTGTGGTTGCCCGTAAGGATATTGGCACTTCTTATCATATCGCTGTTGTGATAGATGATGCCGCTCAAGGGGTTACAGATATTGTGAGAGGAGAGGATCTTCTGTATTCAACTCATATTCATAGGGCGTTACAAGAGGTCTGGGCTCTTCCTGAGCCTGCTTATCATCATCACCGTTTGATTGAGGATGAGCAAGGGCAACGTCTGGCAAAGCGATGTGACTCACGTTCTCTTAGATTCTTACGGGATTCTGGTGCGAGTCTTGAGAGCCTTATGCAGAGAGTTTCACCTTTGATTTTATAAAAATCACATGAATTAGGAGAAGCCAAGCTAGCAGAGTGTGTAGGAGGAGATAAAAGTATACAAAAAGAGCGCTGTTTTCAGGGTTACCATAAAAAGGGTAATTGAGGACTCTGAATTAAAGTGCTTCTCTTAAGTCTTTAGGATATTTGTCTAACCAGACAAGGGCTTCGTTTTTATTAGTAAAAAGCTCTACTGAAAGCTCCCCAGGAAGGGAATCTACCAACTCTTTATAGCGATGTAGGAAGGGAATCATAGCGTCATGACTATAGACCATTGCAAACTTAATCGAATGTCCTGAGCAGTGCGTGAATCCCAAATCATGTGCTGCGGGGTAAATGGCATTGCGTAAAGACAAGTTGCTTCCGTCAATATTACTAAAGTCCATTAATCCTCGAAAGACATGTTTTTCTGAAGACTCATCGTCTAGCGTAGTGAGAGCGTTCTGAATCGTCTTTAAGTTGAGATGTCCATAAAAGGTGCATGTGAATAAATCTGAAAACCAGTTAAAAGTATACATATTGCAGGGGGTTAGTTTCTAATTTCTTTTCATCAAATTAATCGATAAGTGCAATCAAATCAATAAAAAACGACAATAAACGTTAATTATTTTCAAATTTTGCTCAAAATGTAATTCTCAATCTCAAATAAATTTTTAATGTGACTTTTCTTCAGAGTATTGCTGTCTTAAATGGCGTTAGGGGTATAATCTTGAAACGCTTACACAATTTTTTGGTCTAACCCTTACTAAAGGACGAGATACTATGGGGGATCTCCTGTTCTATACAGTTTACTAAGCTTGTCCCGATCTTAAAATAATTCCTTAAGTTGTTCTTATTTGAGACTTATCGCATTTTTTTAAAAAATTCACTAAATATTCATAATGTTTATGCTTAAGTGCAAATGTATGAAATTGTTAACTTTATCTATGGAGCATTTCGCTGATACGTTGTCGAAAAGCTTTAAAAGCTTTTTAAAATAATAAAGATTGAAATTTGTTAATATTTAAATATTTTTTGTCATATAAACTTTTTTAATGTGAAATCTATTAAAGATTGCTCGCCAGCTTTATTTCTTTTGAGTGTTTTGTCGTCTTACGGAGCTAATACTCTGGGGTCAGGAACAAATGGTGTTAATCAAGCAGGGGGGATGTTTTATGGATTAGCAGAAGTCTCTAGGCTCTTTTCAGGAAGGTTTGCTGGGATTATTGGAACGATTGCTCTCGTGGTAGGAGTAGTTTCTTACCTTGTGTCTACAAGTACGGATTTGAGCCCGGTTTTGAGGCTTTTGATTAAGATTGTTATGTGTCTCAGTCTTATGGTGGGAGGTAGTACAATGCTTAGTTCTGTAGTAACCCAGTTGGCTACATCGGTCATTTAAGGAGCTCCGAGATAACTTTTTATATCATAGAGGCTTAAGGTTCAGATGTAGGAAAGCCTTTATAGATGTAGGGAAGCCTTTATGATAGCCTGCGAGGCCTTTTGTGAGTGAGCAGAATAGTTAGGTGACAGATGAATGAAATTTGCTCATAGCATAAGCGAAACTTTTGCATTCTTAAGAGGGTGGAAAATTTCCTTCTTGTTTTACCCCTCTTCCTAGGTTTTTTTGGAGGAAGGCTTAAGAATGAGGGCTTTTGGCTGGGTCGATTCTCTGCGAGAAAGATGTGGCTTATATGGTTCTCTCCTTTTTTAAAGATTAATGGCATTAATAATTTAACTATATTTTTAATTTTACGCAATAATGACTCCCTACGATTTACGTTATACTCCAAATTCTAAAGGTTCACTCCATAGCTTATTAAATGAAACAGCGAACTGTGGCATGGGTGCCATCGCTCAGATTAAAGGTGATGCTAACTATAATGTTCTAGACTATGCTCTCTGCTCTGTAGGGAATATGCAGCATAGAGGTGCGATTGACGCGGATGGCAAGTCTGGTGATGGATCTGGAGTTTTATGTCAGTTACCAATTTCGCTCTTTAAGAGAGAGTTAGATAAGATGGGGCAGACCCTAAGCCGAGACGAAGATCTCGCAGTAGGGGTGTTTTTCTTGCCTTATGACTCGCCTGAAAAGGCTCAACAGATTTGTGAGTTTGCAGAGGCGACTTTGAAGAAGCGTAATCTGCGCTTATTAGGATGGCGCGAGGTGCCTGTGAACCCTGATGAATTAGGGAAGACTGCGCAATTGACGCAGCCTGTGATTAAGCACCTTTTGGTCGAGAATACGGCTGGAGTGGACGGTGATGCGTATGAGCGTTTACTCTTTTTGGTGCGTCGTGAATTAGAGATCGAGTTTCCTGATGTAAATGGGTTTTATATTCCGACCCTGTCTTCTCGATTGATTGGTTATAAAGCTCTGGCAAAGTCTTCAGCTTTGAGAAGCTTTTATTCTGACCTTCAAGACTCTGACTTTAAAACCAAAATAGCCCTGTATCACCAGAGGTTTTCCACCAATACGTTCCCTGCATGGCCTTTGGGACAGCCGTTCCGTATGATGTGCCACAATGGAGAAATTAATACGGTTAAGGGGAATCGTAACTGGTTCTCCTCTCGTGAGCAGTTCTTTGAATCTGAGCTTTGGGGGAGTGATATCAAATATTTGAAGGAGCTCTTGAGTGTAGAAGAGTCTGATTCTGCGTCTTTAGATCACGCTTTAGAGGCGTTAGTACTGTCAGGTTTTTCTCTAGAACATGCGATGTCGATCCTTGTTAGACCAGCGTATAAGTATAAGAAGGATTACTCAGATCACGTCAGAGCATTCTATGATTATACCTCATGCTTCTCCGAGCCTTGGGATGGTCCTGCAGGATTGGTTTATACAGATGGTCGTAAGATTGTAGCCTCTCTCGATCGTAATGGCTTGAGACCTTCTCGCTTCGCTGTCACAGACTCAGGATTACTCTATATTGGTTCCGAATCAGGAGCTGTAGAACTTCCTTCAAACTCTATTATCCGAAGAGGGCGTTTAGGGCCAGGTCAGATGTTATCGGCTGATACGGAGACGGGAGAGCTTTTAGAAGATAAGCAGATTAAGGAGCGTTTAGCAGCAAAACAACCGTATCATAAATGGGTAGAAGATCATAAGGTGCGTCTGAAAGACTATGTGTCTAATGAACCTATTAATCCTGCGTGGAGCTATAGTGATATTGAGCTATCCCAACAACAAGTGACCCATGCCGTCACTAAGGAAGATGTCGATATGGTGTTTCCTCCGATGATTAAATCGGGGCAAGAGGCTGTCTTCTCAATGGGGGATGATATTCCGTTAGCTGTGCTTTCCACTTTCCCGAGGCTTCTTTATACATATTTCCGTCAACTGTTTGCACAGGTGACCAATCCTCCGATTGATCCAATTCGTGAATGGACAGTTATGACATTGGAAGCTGGACTTGGAGTAGAGAAAAACCTCCTTGTAGAGACTCCTGAGCATGCGAAGATCTTACAATTAGAGTCTGCGATTCTCTTTGAGCATGAACTCGAAACGATTAAGCAAAACGAAACTGAGCCTTCAAGTAGATTTCCTTCGGTAATCGTAGATGCGACATGGCCTATTGAAGAAGGAGCTGAGGGGTTAAAGTCCGCTGTAGAGCGCATTGCACAAGAAGCTGAAACCGCGATTGATGAGGGAGCCACGATTATTGTGATTTCTGATAAGGCGACTTCAGCGCAGCGTGTCCCAATTCCATCTTTGTTATCCGTAGGAACCGTGCATCATAGATTAGTGAAGGCTAAGAAGCGATTGAAAGCTTCTATTGTGGTGGAGACAGGAGACGCTAGAGATACTCACCATATAGCTACTCTCTTTGGATATGGAGCGACAGCAGTTTGTCCGTATTTGGGGTATGCTACGGTGAGGCAGATTGTCTCCCAAGATAAGAAAGGGAAACTCGGTGAGGGGATGTCGGCAGAGAAAGCGATGGGGAACTACCGCAAGGCTCTTGAAAAAGGACTCTTAAAGATTATGTCTAAGATGGGAGTAACCGTCTTAAATTCTTACCAAGGAGCGCAGCTCTTTGAAGCTGTAGGTATCGGTGCAGATGTGATTGAAGGTTCCTTCAAGGGGACGCACTCCCGTATTGGTGGGATTGGATATACGCATATTGCAGAGGAGTCTCTCATTCGTCATCGCACGGCCTTTAGTGAAGAGTTAACCGCGCCTTTAGACTTAGGTGATCCAGGTTACAATCGCTACCGTAAGGGGCAGGAGCGCCACTCTCTACCGACTGAGGTTATTAAAAACTTCCATACCTTTGTGAAGTCTGGAGCGAAAGAGGATTACGAAGGGTATGTGAAGGCCCAATTGGAGGTAAACCCTGTTGCGATTAAGGATGTCCTAGAATTTGTTCCTAAGGCCTCTGGGAAAGTGCCATTGGAAGAAGTTGAGCCAGCGGAAGATATCATGCGTCGTTTTACGACCGCAGCGATGTCTTTAGGTGCGCTTTCTCCTGAAGCGCACGAGACCTTGGCTATAGCGATGAACCGCATCGGAGCTAAATCTGATTCTGGAGAAGGAGGGGAAGACGCGAGAAGGTTCCAACCTTATCCTAACGGAGATAATGCACGCTCAGCGATTAAGCAAATTGCTTCAGGTCGTTTTGGGGTCACTGCTCATTATCTTGTGAATGCAGATGAGCTAGAGATTAAGATGGCACAAGGAGCGAAACCTGGTGAAGGTGGTCAGCTTCCTGGTCATAAAGTAAACTCGCTTATTGCACGCCTCCGAGGAACTCAAGAAGGAGTGCAACTGATTTCTCCTCCACCTCACCACGATATTTATTCAATCGAAGACCTTGCTCAATTGATTCATGATCTGAAGGAAGTCAATCCTCGTGCGAAAGTGACTGTGAAGCTGGTATCGAAAGCAGGAGTTGGAACGATTGCAGCAGGAGTTGCGAAGGCTAATGCGGATAACATTTTGATCTCAGGGCATGATGGAGGCACTGCAGCTTCTCCGCTTTCCTCTCTAAAGTATGCAGGGCTTCCTTGGGAGCTTGGTATCGCTGAGGCACAACAAGCGCTTGTTCTTAATAAGCTTAGAGGGCGCGTGACTCTCAGAACTGATGGAGGGTTACGTAACGGTAAAGATATTGTGGTCGCAGCCCTTTTAGGAGCCGAGCAGTATAACTTTGGAACGATTGCGATGATTGCGATGGGGTGTGTGTATGTTCGTAAGTGCCACCTCAACAATTGCCCAGTGGGGATTGCAACGACTGACCCTAAATGGCGTGCGAAGTTTAAAGGGACACCAGAACATGTGGTGAACTTTATGACAGGAGTGGCCAATGAGGTACGTGAAATTATGGCAAGCCTCGGTGTTCGTAAACTCGATGAAATTATCGGAAGACCAGAGTTTCTGAAGCAACGATCTGTGGCTGAGCATCCTAAGGCGAATACCCTCGATTTAGGCTCTATCTTAGCTGATGTGGTGCCAGAAGTTGCCAAGACACATGGCCTCCCTATAGAGAGTATTGCGCGGACGTGTCAGCAAGAGCGTAATGATGGCTTGGATAAGCCTGCATTAGATCTGCAGATTCTAAAAGATATTGCTAAGGCTACAGAGGCTCCAGAGGATGCTCCATTAACGACCTTAATGGATAGACCTCCAGTGTCTCTTACATACAATGTGGTGAACACTGACCGTAACCTCGGAACACGCTTGTCTGGAGGGTTAGCAAAGCTTCTTGATGGAAACCATGTCTTACCTCAGGGCTCGATTAACCTAACCTTTAATGGCACAGCTGGACAGTCTTTGGGAACGTTCCTTGTCCAAGGTGTGAATATTAAGGTAGTAGGTGAAGGAAATGACTATGTAGGTAAGGGAATGTCTGGTGGACACATTACGATTGTTCCAACGCAAGGTCATGCCTTTAAGGCTGAGGAGAACTCCATCGTAGGTAACACTTGCCTCTATGGTGCGACTGGCGGTACCGTCAATATTAATGGACGTGCAGGAGAGCGCTTTGGTGTGAGGAACTCAGGTGCGGTTGCAGTAGTAGAGGGCGTTGGTGACCACGGATGTGAGTACATGACCAATGGTGTCATTACTATCTTAGGCAGAACTGGTCGTAACTTTGGGGCAGGGATGTCCGGAGGAACAGCCTTTGTTTATGACATTGATGGGCGCTTCCAGTCTCGTATCAATTCTGAGATGGTCGTCCCTCTTCAGATTCGCAGACCAGAGCAAATTACCTTTGTGAAGGAGCAAATCGAGAAGCACTTTGAGCTCACAGGTTCTGCGAGAGCAAAAGAAATCTTAGATGATTGGGATGCTGCCGTGAAACGTATTGTTCGCGTTATTCCAAAGCAAAAGCATGAACTGGAGCTGGCAGAAGAAGAGCATGAAAATGCAGGGCAGGTAGAAACCGTATAAGGCGTTCTCACTTGTTCTAGTAAGCTCTTTTCTAAGAGCTTATAAGCAATGGCTTTCCTTAGTTTGGAGAGTCATTTTTTTTATGCGAAGATGGTTTTTTCTTATCCTATTTCTCACAGGGAAGCGTGGATTCAAAGAGTGGTCTTAAGAGGTTTTTTCCTCAAACTTAGGCAGATAATGTGTCTAAGTTTTCAAAAGGCTTGTTGCCCGTATTTCTACTG
>CAYUKP010000020.1:0-17987 GCA_964445335.1 uncultured Verrucomicrobiales bacterium | reverse complement strand
GCTTTGCAGGTAATAACTATGGAACAATGGATCACTTCCGTATCAAGTATAGCACCAATAGTAAGTTTGTAAGAGAAGGGTATGTGAAGTTTGATATCTCAAACCTTGAGGCAGCTAACCAAGTAAACCTTATCTTACCTGTAGCATCTAATTCAGGCGCAGGCACCGTAGAACTCTATGCAGTAAGCAATAACACTTGGAGTGAAACAGGACTTACTTGGTCTAACAAGCCAGCCACTAGCTCTCAGCTTGCAACCTTTAATATTACAGCAGCAGATGCGGGGCAAGAGATCGCAATTGATGTAACCGACTATGTGATGGCTCAAGGTGGAAATGAAGTGAGTTTCGGTTTCAAAGCATCAGCTGGATCAGGCTCAGTGATGAGAATCGAATCGAAAGAAGCTGGAACAGGAGTTTTTCTAGATGTTCAGTAATTTGTAAGAGATCTGTAAAGCGGTTATTTAAGTGAAGAGGAGTTGTATGGGAAACCATGCAACTCTTTTTTGTTTCCCTGAAAGTGCTTATGGTTACAGGGTATCGCTTCTTCAATAGGCTTGCCCTGACCGCGATTGTATGTTGTAGAACATAGGTATGACATCGGAAGAAATTCGCCAAAGCTTTTTAGATTTTTTTGAAGAAAAGAAACATACGATTGTTCCTTCAGCTTCTCTTCTTCCCCAATCTCCTGGACTTCTGTTTACGAATGCAGGGATGAACCAGTTTGTGCCTTATTTCTTAGGTTCCGAAAACCCTCCGTATTCTCCTGCGAGAGCAGCTGATACACAGAAGTGTATTCGAGCTGGAGGGAAGCATAACGACTTGGAGGATGTGGGGTATGATACGTATCACCACACGTTTTTCGAAATGTTAGGAAACTGGTCTTTTGGAGACTACTTTAAGCAAGAGGCGATTGAATGGGCGTGGGAGCTCATCACCCAAGTGTGGAAGTTCCCTGCAGATCGCTTGTATGCCACGGTTTATGCTCCAAGCGAAGGGGATCCAAGTTCTTTTGATCAAGAAGCTTACGACTTCTGGGCGACTCTCTTTAAGAAGGCAGATTTAGATCCAGCGAAGCACATCATTAATGGAAATGTTAAAGACAATTTCTGGATGATGGGGGAGACTGGACCGTGTGGGCCATGCTCGGAGCTACATATGGACATTACGCCAGACAAATCGGGGAGAGAATTGGTAAACCAAGATTCAGATCAATGTATCGAAATTTGGAATTTGGTGTTTATCCAATACAATGCAGAAGCCGATGGAACCTATCGTGACTTGCCAGCAAAGCATATTGATACAGGGATGGGGTTTGAGCGTATTTGTTCCATCCTTCAAAATACGGATGGGCTCACCAACTTTACCAAACGTATTTCTAATTATGCCACTGATGTCTTCAGTCCAATTTTCGCAAAGCTATCCCAGCTTTCAGGTAAAGCTTACGTAGACATTTATCCCCATGATCCCGGGGCAAAGGAGCAAGGTGAAGTCCTAGATCAAGCTATCGCTTTCAGAGTTATAGCGGATCATATCAGAACTTTATCGCTGTCTATTGCAGATGGTATTCAGCCTGGTAGTAACGGCCGCAATTACGTGCTAAGAAGAATTTTACGTCGTGCTGTGAGATATGGGCGTACTCTAGGCTTTGATGGAAATACCTTATTTCTTAGCCAGTTAGTGGATTGTTTGGCAGAGCAGCTTGCGGTATTCCCTGAGTTGAAGGCGAAGGCAGAGCTGGTGAAAGCAACCTTAGATCGAGAGGAGAAGAGTTTTAATGCCAAGCTGGATCGAGGTCTCACTCTCTTTACCAATGTACAGGCTAAGCTTGCAGGTGCTCAAGAGTTTCCTGCAGATCAGGCGTTCAAGCTTTATGATACCTATGGATTCCCAATAGACCTTACTGCTTTGCTCTGTCGTGAACACGGTCTGACTTTAGACGAAGAGGCCGTAGAAGCTCATATGGAAGCGCAACGCCAGCGTGCTCGTGACGCGCAAAAGACGCAGGTGGTACGAGCGCTAGATATCGCGACAACTGCACAAACCGTCTTTACAGGATTTGATGCCACAGCTTGTTCGGCTTCTGTTCTAGAGGTGATCGAAAAGGAAGAAGGGCTCTATGTTATCACAGACACGACACCTTTCTATGTCGAAAAAGGCGGCCAAGTCGCGGATTCAGGAACTCTTAATGATTTGCCAGTTCTCTCAGTGATCCAAGTAGGTGACGCAGTGGCACACCTTTTAGAGCAAGGGAATGGTATGAAGGTTGGGGAGTCTGTAGAGCTTGCCGTTGATGCAGAGAAGCGTCATGCGGTTTCGAGCCATCACTCCGCTACCCACCTTCTTCACTGGGCACTTCGTGAATTTATTTCCGAAGACGCTTCCCAGCAAGGCTCTCTTGTTTCTGAGGAGCGCTTGAGGTTTGATTTTAATTCGTCGGCTCTCAAGGCTGAACAACTTGCAACCTTAGAAGATGAGGTCAATAAGAAGATTACAGAGGGCGGTCTAGTAAGTTGGGTAGAAGTGCCACACCAAGAGATCAAAGAACGAGAAGACATCACTCAGTTTTTCGGAGATAAATACGGCGATGTGGTGAGAGTTGTTCAAATTGGTGGAGAACCAACGGCTCTCAATGGTTATACCATGGAGCTGTGTGGAGGGACGCATGTTCAATCTACCCAAGAGATCGGTCAATTTGTCATCAAGAAGGAGGAAGCAGTAGCTTCTGGCGTGCGTCGTATCGAAGCTGTATGTGGAGAGGCTGCGACCTTATACATTGAGGAGCAATCTCAAATCTTACGTGAGGAGCTTGCTACCGTTGAGGAGAAGCTTGAACAAGCCAACGCGAAGCTACTCAATCTTGAGCAATCGGTGGTGACCAAGCCACAGATAACCTCTCAAGACCTCAAAGGGTTGAAAGCAGTATTAGAGGCAACCAAGAAGGCTGCTACACAGGCAGAAAAATCAGTTAAAAAGATTCAAGCTGCACAAGCTGCTCAAATAGCTGATGAAATGTTGTCAGAGGAGCTGAACCTAGAGAGCAATGCAGTCTTTTCTCTCCAAGGAGATGCTAGCCTCTTACAAGAGTTACTCAATGGGTTAAAGAAGCGTGCGTTTGAGCATGCGGCCTTTATCATCTTAGATGACGGCCAAAAGCTTCACTTAGGAGCCTTTAGTGGGAGCTCTAGTCAGGAAAAGGGGCTAATGGCTGGAAAGCTCATTCAGACTCTGGCTCCTATTGCGGGTGGTCGCGGAGGTGGTAAGCCTGATCAGGCTCGTGGAGCTGCTTCAGAGATCACCAAAGCCCCTGAATTAAAGACCGCAGCCCAAGAAGCACTGAGCATTTGATCGCTTACATGAGATAAATTTCTCTACAAAAACGCCCCTCCGAAGTTGTTTCGGAAGGGCGTTTTTTCTTTCTCAGCCTTTCATTCAAGCCTGAGAAAAATATTTAATAGTTTAACCAAGGAAGTATTCGATACCTGCTCTGAAGAGAGGTTGATGCTTATTCCCTGGGATGTTCTTAGCTAGAGAGCTGCCTTTTCTTTCATTATGCCCCATCTTACCAAAGACTTTTCCATCAGGAGAACAGATCCCTTCGATGGCCATTAATGATCCATTAGGGTTGGCTGAAATGTCCATACTGGCAAGTCCCGCCGGATCAACATACTGTGTGGCGATTTGTCCATTTTCTTGTAAGGTCTGGAGCGTCGCAGCACCTGCTACGAAGCGTCCTTCTCCATGAGAAAATGCGATATTGTGGATGTCGCCCACCTGACAGTTTGCGAGCCAAGGGCTTTTGACAGACGAGACTCTGGTTTGCGCGTAACGAGCAACGTGTCTTCCGATGGTATTGTACGTCAATGTTGGGTCTTGAGCGGTGGACTCACGAATTTCTCCGTGCGGGAGAAGTCCTGTTTTAATCAACGCTTGGAACCCATTACAAATCCCTAAAACGAGGCCGTCACGATCATAAAGTAGGCGGTGAATAGCGTCCTTCACTTGACTGTTACGCAAGACGGCTGCGATAAACTTACCTGAGCCATCTGGTTCATCTCCTGCGCTGAACCCGCCAGGAAGCATGAGAATCTGTGATTGATCGAGTTGCTTAGCAAAGGCTCCGATAGACTCTTGGACGGCTGCGCTGGTGAGGTTTCTGAAGATAAGGGTGTTCGACTTACCTCCAGCCTCATTAAAGGCTTTAGCCGAATCGTATTCGCAGTTACTACCTGGGAAGACAGGAATGAGAACGCGTGGTTCAGCCTTTTTCGTTTGGGATCTCTTATGAGAAATGCTTTCTGTATGTGAGATGGTCTCCACTTTAGACGAGTCAACATCCGCAGGATTGTTAGGATACACGTCTTCTAGCGTGGCAACATAGCTCTTGGCTAGGTCACAAAGGCTGATGCGTTGCTCTCCAAAGGTGAGTTCTTCAGCCTCTTGAGTTGAGCCAATGGAAATGGCACCTAAAGATGCTGGAAGCTCTGTTTTAGCTTCGATGAGGAAGCACGCATGACGCTCCGAGAATAGAGCTTCTTGAGATTGGTAAGACTCATGAGTAATAGTCGCTCCAATCGTGTTTCCTAAGGACATTTTGAGAAGCCCTTCCGCAATTCCACCTTCTCCGAGGGTGTGCACTGCATCAACCTGCTTCTTAGCGATGAAGATATGCAACTCCTTAGCGACTTCAAGGAGTTGGTCAAAGTTTGGTAATCCGTCTTCGGTTCTCTCTATAGGGAGAAGGTAAACAGTCGAATCAGTTTTCTTAAATTCAGGAGAGATTGCATGTGATGCGAGGCCTGGAGCGAGAGCAAAGGAAACGAGCGTTGGTGGAACATCGATGTCTTTAAAGGTTCCCGACATACTGTCCTTGCCTCCAATGGCTGCCAATCTTAATGAGCGTTGTACGTGTAAGGCACCGAGAAGAGCTGCGGTAGGTTTCCCCCAACGCGCAGGGTCTTTTCCGAGTTTTTCAAAGTATTCTTGTAACGTCAGGCGAATTTCAGCCAACTTACCACCAGTGGAGACGATGCGGCAGACAGATTGGGTCAGAGCGTAGACTGCGCCATGGAATGGACTCCAGCTAGCGATACGTGGATTAAACCCCCACGACATAAAGGTGCAGGCATCGGTGCTGCCTCCAAGAACGGGGATGTGAGCACACATTGCATCGGTTGGGGTGAGTTGGGTCTTTCCGCCTAACGGGTGAAGGACTGATCCCGCTCCAATCGTGCCGTCAAAGCGCTCCATTAAACCTTTCTGAGAAGTAAAGTTTAGGTCTGCAGCAAGCGTAGTAAATGATTGTGCGAGGTCGGCTTCTGATGAGACAATGTCAGCGAGAGGTTCGCAGATCTTTCCTAGAGGAGATGCCTCAGCGTTTGGAGCCTCGACTTTAACTGTCATGGATTGCTGAACCCCATTGGTGTCGAGGAACTCACGCTCTAGGTCAACGATTGTTTTACCTCTCCACTTCATCACGAGGCGCCCAGTGTCGGTCACGTCAGCCACTTTGTAGCATTCGAGGTTTTCCTTGTCCGCTTCGGCGATGAAATATTCGACATCACTTGGATCAACGATCACCGCCATTCTTTCTTGTGATTCGGAGATCGCGATCTCTGTTCCATCAAGCCCATCGTACTTTTTACGGACTTGATCCAAATCAATTTCTAAGCTTGGCGCAAGTTCTCCGATTGCGACGGAAACTCCACCCGCCCCAAAGTCATTACAGATTTTGATTTTAGGAGCCAATTCTGGATTGCGGAAGAGCCGTTGCAAGGCTCGCTCAACCGGAGGGTTTCCTTTTTGAACCTCTGCGGAATTTTCTAGTGCGGTTTCGGTGTGTTCTTTGGAAGAACCGGTTGCGCCTCCGACTCCGTCTCGTCCCGTGCGTCCACCCATGAGCAGGATGACATCACCTGTGGCAGGAGAGCCTCTAAAGACATTCTTCTTAGGAGCTGCCGCGACGACAGCTCCGATTTCCATGCGCTTAGCGACATAGTTTGGGTGATAGACCTCTGCAACGGCTCCTGTGGCTAATCCGATCTGGTTACCATAGGATGAGTACCCTTCTGCTGCTCCTACACAGATTTTCTTCTGAGGGAGTTTACCAGCCAACGTTTGATCGTATGGAAGAGTCGGGTCTGCAGCTCCCGTGACACGCATTGCTTGATAGACATATGATCTGCCTGAGAGAGGATCACGAATCGCACCTCCAAGGCAGGTCGCAGCTCCACCAAAGGGCTCGATCTCAGTAGGGTGGTTATGCGTCTCGTTTTTAAACATGACCAAGTAGTCTTCCATTTGGCCATTGACCTCGATCGAGACCTCAATGGAGGCCGCATTGATTTCTTCAGAAACTTCGAGGTTGTGTAATTCGCCGGACTTGCGCAATTCTTTCATCGCAATACACGCCATGTCCATAAGAGTTTCCGGACGCTGGGTGTCTTCCCCATAGACGGTATTACGTGCCTCTTGGTAGCTGGTGTAAGCTTCTGCGAAAGACGGAGGACAGTCTTCACTAAATTCGATATGATCTAAAGCTGTTAGGAAGGTTGTGTGTCGGCAGTGGTCTGACCAGTAGGTGTCGAGCATTTTGAGCTCTGTGATGCTTGGGTCACGTTCTTCTTTGTCACGGAATTGCGTTTGAATATGGAGGAGGTCCACGAGAGGCATCGCTAAGCCATATTCGGAAGCCAAGGAGGCGAGGTCGGTTTCTGATTTAGAGATGAATCCTTCTAGAACCTTTACATCTGCTGGCTCAGCAGCTTCTTTGATAAGGCTTTCAGGCTGCTCAAGGCTTGCTTCGCGTGAGTCGACAGGATTTATGACATAGGACTTCAGCTCTTCTAGTTCGCTAGAGTTGAGGCCACCTTTAATGACGTAGACCTTGGCGTGTGCGACAACAGCGGTATCAGAGTTGGTCTGAAGCTTGAGGCACTGAGCTGCGGAGTCAGCTCTTTGGTCAAATTGCCCAGGGAGATATTCCACTGCAAAGACGGTTTCATCTTCGCTTATCGAGAGGTCTAGATTAAACGTGTCGACTTGAGGCTCGGAGAAAACGGTGCGACAAGCTTCGGAAAACTCGTCAGCGTTTAGACCCTCGACATCATATCTTTGGAGGACACGAAGTGAGTCGATAGTGTGAAGACCTAAGCTTTCTTGAAGCTCTGATAAAAGACTAGATCCTTCCTTTGCGAAGGCAGGTTTCTTTTCAACGTATACGCGATGTAACATGTTTGGTAAGAAGGTGAGAATAAGGTTTCAGAAGGGTTCTGAAAAAAATAAAAAGTGAAAAAGCACAGAGGCTTAGAAGAAAAACATCTGTGCTATAAAGTCGTGAGAATTGGGGCTGATTAGGAAGTGGCTTTTTGAATACGGTCGAGAACTTCCGCATACCCTTCCATCACTCCACCGAGATCTTGTCTGAAGCGATCTTTATCGAGCTTTTCTCCAGTTTCGAGATCCCAAAGACGGCATGTGTCTGGACTAACTTCATCCGCTAAGATGATTTTACTAGGATCATCTGCTGGTCTGCCAAACTCAATTTTGAAGTCAACAAGCTTGAGGTTACATTTCTCGAAGAACTCCTTTTGAACCTCATTGATGATTAAAGCTTGGCGTTTCAATTCAGCACATTCTTCAGGAGTCGCTAATCCGAGCTCTCGTGCATAATCAGTATTGATGAGAGGGTCACCTAACTCATCAGACTTGTAAGAAAACTCTACGATCGGAGTCTTAAAGGGCGTCCCTTCTTCGACTCCCATACGCTTCGCAAATGAACCGGCAGCCACATTGCGAACGATGACTTCCACGAGTAAAATATCAACTTTCTTTACTAAGATGTTGGTCTCGTCAATGTCTTCCACGATATGGGTTTCGACTCCACGTTGCTCTAACATTTCATAGATGAGCAGGGTGATGGCCTTGTTTAACTTCCCTTTGTTTTCAAATTGAGTTTTCTTTAGGGCATTAAAGGCTGTCGCGTCATCTTTATATTCCATACGGAGTACGTTTGGATCATCAGTGGTATAGAGGCGTTTCGCCTTTCCCTCGTAGAGCGGTTCCATATCATTGATTTAACGACCGCTCGAAAGATGGTCAATTTCTTTTATAGATAAGAAATTTTCAGAGGGTCAAGGTGCCCCCAAGTAGGGGCGCAAGTAGCATTAAAATTTAGCAGAAATGTTGCTCGCAATTTGATTTGCTAGGTGTTCGCAAGCCTTTGTGAAGTCATTTTTCGCAAGGGTCTTGTTTGCAACATATGCATTGAGATCATGTGGGGAGGTTTGCCCTTCTTGAGGAGAGTAAGCATAGCCAGTATAGCTTTGGCTTGGCATGGCTTGCTGTCCGTTTAAGTTCAACGAGACATTGGCCGAGACGTAAGGGGTCATGAGGATTTTTCCATCAGTCTTGCCTGTTCTTGCATATCCATAAGAAGTGATTTGGGTAGAGAGTTGGTTGGCGCTATTAGGCGTGATTTTCCCTTTGAGTTGCGGAATAGCATTGATGCTATAGGTGGTCTTCTCTCTGAGGGTTGAGCTTAAATTAGAAGGGGTGGAGGATTTGGCTTTAGCGATGGAAGAAGCATATGCTTTATTAAAGCTTGCGCGTTGTCCCGCTTGTACTCCTTCTACGACTAATTGACCAATGAGTGCACCAAGGGCTCCTCCCTGCATTCCTACCGCTCCTGTCTGGGAGAAATCCACATCAGCATCTCCTGAAGGCTCTTTATAAGCGTCTCCATTGACTGAAGGCTGGGATACCGAGAGTGTTTGGAGTTGTGTCTTTTGCGCCTCAGTAAACTTGGTGGCGCATGAACTCAAAAATAGGGAGGATGCCAGTCCTAGGAATAGTAGTTTATTCATCGCAAACTTTTAATGTCACCTTCTGAGAGTAGTCAACAATATCTCCCCTGCTTCTTAGTTACGGAGATTTAATGAGGGGATGCAAGGCTGTCTATCGAGACCTCTTTTTTAAAGCTCCCTGTCAATATGTGAGTTGCACGGTTCAAAGGCCAACCTTATAGGGTGTGCTATATGAAATGGTATTATAAAGGGGGGGCTTTTGACTTGTCTAAGCACGGAGTGGTTATGGGGATTTTGAACATTACTCCGGATTCCTTTTCCGATGGAGGACAGTATGCTGCCGTAGATGAGGCTGTTGAGGCTGCGCTACAAATGGTGGCGGAAGGGGCGCAAATCATTGACATTGGTGGGGAGTCCACTCGGCCAGGGTCTCCAGCAGTGCTATTGGAGGAGGAATTGCAACGCACAATTCCTGTTATTGAGGCTCTTCGTGAGAAGTGGGATGGGGTGATCTCCATTGACACCTCTAAGCCTGAAGTTGCTAGAACAGCGCTTGAAGCGGGTGCCAACATTGTCAATGATGTGACGGGACTCACGGATCCAGAGATGGTACTGGTTTGTCGTGATAGTGGGGCTGGGGTTGTGGTAATGCATATGCAAGGGAATCCGCGTACAATGCAAGATCAACCACAGTATGAGGATGTTGTCGCAGAGATCCGATCGTTTTTTGAGGAACAATTAGAGATGCTAACCGTAGCTGGGATTCGTCCTGAGAATATTTGCTTTGACCCAGGAATTGGGTTTGGTAAGACCGTGCAGCACAACCTTGACCTGATTGAAGGCTTGCCAGAATTAGAGGTTGAGGGGCGCCCGATCGTAGTGGGGCTGTCTCGAAAGTCGTTTATTGGAAAGCTTCTGGAGTCCGATAATCTACAAGATAGAGAATGGCCTACGGTAGCCCTGACGGCCAAATGTCGAAAATTAGGCGCTAAGGTGCATCGCGTGCATCGGGTTCGTGATAATGTTGACGCCGTCCGCATGGCTGAGGCTATTATGCATGTGTGATCCTATAGAAAACGCGCCCTTAAGCTCTGAAGCTTAAGGGCGCGCCTATGAAAAATCTCAATTATCTGTTCTAAACTGGGGAGGTATTAGAACTTACCAACAAAGGTGATACCAGCGTTGATCGGAGCACCGACAGTTGCTTGGTGCGTGCTGTGTGAGGTTGGGTAGTAGTCGGTATCGAAGAGGTTTTCGATATTAAGTTGCATTCTGAAGTCATCGTTGAACTCGTAGAAGGCCGCTGCGTCAACTCTGGTGTAGCTTGGAATATATGAGCTTGTTCCGTTTCCTGTGAGGCTCCCGTGATCGTAAACGATTCCTAAACCTAAACCAAGTTTGTCAGTGACTTGGTAACGATTCCAGATAGAAGCGGTGTGTTCTGGGATTCTGAGTGCACGATCGCCACTTGAGGTTTCAGCATCTGTATAGGTGTAACCTGCAGATACGAACCACTTGTCTGTAAGCGCGCCTTTGATCTGGAATTCAATTCCATTAACTTCTGCCTCATCTTCCACCTGATTTTGATTGTTGTCCGGGCTATAGAGGGTTTGATTGTTTTGGAACGCTGCAAGAGAAACAAGTAGGTTGTCACTAAGGTTGTATTTAACACCTGCCTCAAGGTTGGTATATTTATCAGGATCCATTTGGTCACCTAAGTTAGCAAACTGTCCACCAGAGGATGGAAGATATGCTTCACTGTAACTTGCATAGATGGAAAGCTCTTCAATTGGCTTGTAAACTAATCCAACTCTAGGAGTAACAAATGAATCAACCTGGCTTGCACTTGTTCCACCAGCTTCGTTGTCTTTTATTTTGACATCAAAACTGTCAAAGCGAGCACCTAAAACGAGGTCAAGTTGGTCGAGCAAGGCGATCTCATCTTGGATAAAGAAGGAGTAGGTGTGGATGGTTGTTTCCGTATCGTCGTTTAACTGAGAGTTAAAGTCGTTATAAACGGTGGTTCCATTTGCGTTCACTCCGACACCATTGGCAAGAGAGAAGGAGCTTGCGTTAAAGATTTCTGTATCTGAATCACTGTTTTCATCTGGAGTGAAATTTGCATTATATCTATTCTGATCAGAGGAGGTATAGGTATATTCTGCTCCAACTAATAATTTGTGATCGATCTGTCCTGTGGTGAATTCGCCTACTAAGTCTCCTGATAGAATAAAGTTTTGGCGATCAGTAGTATCTAGGTAGCCGTCAATGGTGACTTCGTTTGTAATGGCGTTATAATCAGAAGCGTAGAAGTTCTGATAGACTTTATCATAATCTCCATAGAACGCATTTACTCTTGCCTTCCAACTATCAGAGATATTGTGTTCTAAGGTCAGGTTGAAGGTATGAGCTTCTAAAGTTGAGGTATTAAGCTCAGAATCTCCAAAGACGATGTCACTAAGAGACTCTACAGGCTTGCCATCAGCACCTGTAGGAATACCACGGTCGATGAAACGTTCGTGATTGTTGTATTCATAAGAGAAATTTAAGGTCGTGTCCTCAGAGATCTCATATGTAAGCGTAGGGTTGAATCCTACACGATCGCCATCGAAGAAGTCACGGTGGTTACTGAGGTTCTCTTGGAACATATTGAGTCTGACGGCTGTTTTGTCATCGATCACCTTGTTGTAGTCAAATTGACCATATGTCGCACCAAAGGAATCAATACGTCCTAGGTATTCATTGAAGGTCTCATCAAGCTCTGCCTTCTTAAGCTCACGGTTAATGACTCCGCCTACACCACCACGGCCGAAGGTAAGAGCGTTAGCGCCCTTAATGACTTCTACTTTCTCTACATTGTAGAGAGGTCTGTAGTATTGCACATCATCACGGAAACCGTTGGCAAAGAACGAGGAGGTAGCCGTCGCATTAACACCTCTAAGGATCACCGCGTCACGGTGTCCTTCCCCCTGTGTATTGTTTACTCCAGGGGTGTAATCTACCACATCACCAACACTTGTCATCGCTTGATCTTGGATCTCAGCCTGAGAAGTCACACTCACACTTTGTGGCACGTCTACTAGAGGGGTGTTGGTTTTGAACGCCCCTAGCTGATTGTTTTTGCTTACTTCAGCATCTCCGAAGACAACAAGAGCTTCAGAGTCCTGAGCCATAACAGGTAAGATGTTCATGGCTACTAACGTGGCAGCGAGTTTATATGTTGGTTTCATATATGTGATATTTTTTGAAATAAAAGAATTTCAGCGGCGCTCTTATTAAGACTGAGTCTCAATAAGAGCAAGTTTTAATTTCACTTTATAAGGGCTTTTCTTTTTTTAAATGGCTTTATATGTTTTTTTGAACACTTAATGATGAAGTTTCTCCATACCGCAGATATTCATTTGGATTCTCCCCTGAGAGGTCTGAATGCGCATGCAGACGCCCCCGTAGAAAAGGTGAGGGGCGCAACCCGAGTAGCCCTAGAACACCTCGTAAGTCTAGCGATTTCAGAGCAGGTTACCTTTGTTTTAATCGCAGGAGATCTCTATGACGGGGATTGGAATGATTACTCCACAGGGCAGTTTTTTAATACGCAGATGCGTCGCTTGCAAGAGCAGGGTATTCTTGTTTATTTGATTTATGGCAATCATGATGCGGAGTCCCAGATTACCAGTACCTTACCCTTGCCAGAGAATGTGTATGTCTTTCCGACCAAGAATCCTGCATCTTTCCAAGTGGGGGATTATCCTATTACAATACATGGGCAGGGGTTTAGAGAGCGCAGCGTCACGGAGAATCTCGCCAAAGGGTATCCTGAACATGTGACAGGGCATTTAAATATTGGGATATTGCATACGAGTCTTGCGGGTTATGAAGGGCATGATTCGTATGCACCGTGTTCGCTGGAAGATCTACGAGCTAAGGGATACGATTATTGGGCACTGGGACACATTCATAAACGTGAGGTCTTAGAGACTGCTCCTTATATTATTTATCCAGGCTCCTCACAGGGGCGACACATTAAGGAGACGGGGGAGAAAGGGGTCTACATTGTAGAGGTTTCTGAGGCGCAAGAACTCACACCCGTCTTTCATGCGCTCGAAACGGTTCACTGGAGCTTGGCGGAGATTGATGTCAGTGAGGCGGAGCATTGGGGAGCGGTGCAGAGATTAATGATTGAGCACTTAAGATCGCAGTCCTTACCCAGTCGGGTAGAGTTGCATGTGGTGAGATTTGTTTTTACGGGAGCTTCACCTGCACACGAAGAGTTGGTGCAACTTGGGTTGCGATTGAATACGGAATTCCAAGAGATCTTATTAAATGAAGGATTAGCAGAGCGGTTCTGGATTGAGCGGATCAAGCTACAGACTCGGGTAGAGGTGGATTTGGAGAAATTACGAGAATGCGACCCTTTAGCAGATTTTGTCTTGGAGCGCTGGGGGGGGCACACCATTGAGTCAACTTCTGCAGAGGAACTTTTACGGGCAAAGGTTGGGGCTCTCTTAAGTGCTCAAGATTATGATGAGATGATGCCTGATAAAGACGAGGTAGGGGATTTGATTTTAACCACTCTAAAAAACGCAAACTAAGAAGCTGATGAGATTTGATAACTTTAATCTAAAGGCATACGGACCTTATACCGAAAGAACCTTGGAGTTACCTGCTCAAGATGGTGGAGATCTTCATGTGATTTATGGGCCAAATGAGGCTGGCAAGAGTTCGTTGCTTCGTGCGATTCGAGACATGTTGTTTGGAATACCTGCGAAGACAACGGATAACTTCATCCATGAGTATCGCAAACTCAGAGTAGGGGGGCAGGTATCGACTCCTGAGAAAACGTTAGCCTTTCTGCGCAAGAAAGGGAATGTTAATACGTTGTTAGCCACTGATGAGAGTGCGTTGTCTGAGTCTGAGATGTCGGCTTTCCTTGGGGCGATTGATGTAACGTATTTCACCCAAATGTTTGGATTGGATACTGAGAAGCTGAGAAGTGGAGCACAAGCGCTACTGAGTGGTGAGGGATCTACAGGTGAAATTTTGTTTTCCGCGAGTAATGGCGGGGTCTCGGTGAAGGAAACGATTGCCTCCTTACAAGCTGAATCCGACCAGTTCTTTAGGCCACGAAAGGCCAAGGGCGTGAAGGTCTATGAAACGTTAGATCAAATTAAGGCTTTGAAGAAGGAGTTAAAGGACTCGAAGCTCAAGCCCGCGGCGTATGCCAAAGCCACACGCATTGCTCAAAAGCTACAAGAAAGTGTCAGCGAAATGCGAGCACGCACGGGAACGTTAGAGCAATCCCTACGAACTCTAGAGGCACAGAAGCAAGCGATTCCGATTTATCTGCGATATGAGGAGTCCATAAGTAAATTGCAGCAGTACGATCTACCTACTCTAGCCCCAGACTTTGCTCAGAACCTTAGGCAACAGCAGTTGGATATGGTGCAGGCGGAGGCTTCTCTCTCTTCTGCCCAGGCATCCTTGGCATCGATTAAGTCTCGGATAGATTCTCTGCCAGATGTTCTCTTTGTGGACTCTGACATATCAAAGGTTGAGGCATTGGTACAGCAGGAGGATGTCTACCGCTATCATATGACGGAGCACTTGAAGTTTACAACTGACCTAGAGCGCGTGCAATCAGAGTTACAACAGATATTAGAGGATCTAAATCTCTCTAGTATTACGGACATCCCTCCAGTTCCCTCTCAGCAAGAGTTTCAGAAATTAAGGGCAACATTGAGAGGGTTGTATGAGTTACAAGCTAAGGATATGGCATCTTCGCAAGAAATCGAGATGTTAGAGCGCAATATTCAGGGGGTAAAACAGGATTTGCAGACTGTGGGAGAGCCTCAAGAGGTTGCGAGATTAACGGACTTGTTTTCTCGTATCGAGTCCCATTACCTCCAGCTCTCTTCTAATCAAACTCAAGAGCAAGTAAGAGAGGGGTTACAAAGAGAGTGTGATGCGCTCTTCGAGGTGTTAGGCATGAAGCACGATTGCGTGGTTGAGGAGTGGAGTTTACCTGCGGAGGAGCTCGCCACGCGTTATTCTCAAGAGTTACAAGAGGAGGCGAGACAAAAGGAATTCTTAAACTCTCAATTGCAGGAGTTGGAAATGTCCTTGATCGATAAGCAGGCAAAGCTAGATGATCTCAATCTTCAAGGTACCATTCCTACCCAAAGAGACCTCGAAGAGATACGAAACAAAAGAACCCAGTTGATGGAAGGGGTCTTAAGTGAGGAGCGAGATGTGAAATCCTTAGTTGAACTCCAGAGCGCGATCAATTTGGCCGATCATATTGTAGACCAGTTACGCGCGCACTCGGACCGAACTTTAGAGGTGGCGCGTTTGCAAAATGAATTACGTACCTTGACGCAGAAGAAAGCACTCCTCCAAGAGAGGTTACACCAAACGGTAACCAGACTGAAAAGCCTCAGGCAAGAGTGGGCAGATCTCTTGTCTTCACTGCCAATCCGAACAGTAGAAATTGAGGAGTTGTCTGAGGTGAGACTCCAGTGGAGAGCGCTATTGGAAAAGCGCAAAGCCTTGCGAGATTTAGAGATTACGAGGTCTCACCTCCAAGAGACAACACATAAGCTCCTAAAAGAGTGTGAGAAAGAAGAGTTGCCCTGTGATATTGGGGACTTTGAGCGTACATATCGATGGATGAAAGCTGACCAGGCGATGAAGTCGGAGCGCCAAGGAAGACGTGAGGAGCTTCTTCGGCAACTGTATGAGAAGGAAGAGGTGCTCAAACGGGAGGTAGAGAATGCCTCATCACTTACAATTCAGCAACAAAAGTTAGAGCAAGAGTGGCAAGTTGTAGCGGAAGCTTACGCTCTACCTCATGCCATGACAGACTCTGAGAGTGTCCAAGCAATATTTGACCAGAGGAATGAAGCGATGCGAGTTCATAAGGCTTCTTTAGAGACTCTCAAAAAAATAGAAGCGTTACGAGCAGAGACGCAGGCGCATGAATGGAGCCGCGAAAAGGTTCTGAAGTCCTACCATGGAGTGCTTGAGGACGCGGGATTATCAACACAGGCGGTAGAGATCCAATGGCAATATCTCATTAAGCTGAAAGGAGAGGCTTTGGAGAGACAGCAGAAGTTGTCTGATCTCCAAGAGCGTTATAGCGAACAGAAGCAAGCGTGCGAAGAGTTGCTACATATTTACGATTCAAAGCAACAGCTACTCCATGAATCCCTAAAGTTGGCACATGTGGAAAGAATCGAAGATATAGAGGCGTTTTTAAGTCAGTTGAGTGAACAGACGACACTTTTGCAGGATACACATAATCTTGAGGAGACGCTTCTCTCTCTCTTTCCTGCACAGGGAGATATTGAGAGCGTCAGTCGTGTGATTCGCGGGTTAGAATACGCGGAAGTAGAACGCGAGATTTGGGGCGTGTCTGAAGATCTCGAACGGGTGAGGAGAGATTATGATACAGCACGTGACCAGATGAACGTTGCACTGGAGGAGCAACGGGTGTTTGAGGCTGAGAGTCAAAAGGCTGCGGATACGGAGCAGACATTAGCAAGTTTGATGGCGGATCTGAAGGTCTTTGGGAGTCGCTATCTATCCCTTCAATCCGCTATTCAGTTTTTGCAACAGCAAGTCGAGGAGTATCGTCAAGAAAACCAAGGGCCAATGATCCGCTACACTTCTGAATACTTCCGTGAATTAACTTGTCAGCAGTACAAGGGCGTAGTCAATCAGCTGGATGAACAAAACACCCCGAGGCTTTATGCGGTAGACGGTGTTACGGGCGATTTGGTAGAGGTTTCTCATCTCTCAGAAGGGACGGGGGATCAACTGTATCTGGCTCTCAGGTTAGCGGCCCTTAAACTCCATTTCCAAAGTCGTTCCCCAATGCCGTTGATTTTAGATGATATTTTGATGACCTTTGATGAAAAGCGCACGGTGGCGGTGTTAAAAGTACTTCAAGAGTTTAGTCAAAAGACACAGGTCTTCATCTTCACTCATCACCAACATATTTCAGATCTAGCAAAGCTACAGAAGGCTCATATCATAAATTTGAACTCATAAAGAGAGGGGGATTCTTGATAAATTTGGGTGTGTGTATCCCCAAATTTATTTCTATGTGAGAAGTTTTTACGAAAGATCGAATAATATGTTACAAGTTAATCTGGAAAAGTGCTCTGTTTGGTTGTTTATTGTAAATATTTCAGTCTTTTTTAAATAAAGTGTTCTTTGGGTAATATATTCTTGCTATTTTATCCAAATGTGTTAAAGGTGTATGTATGAAGTTCAACGCTTTATTGAGAGTCGCGGTAACAGGAGTTGTATGCTCCCTTTTATCTGCTCAAAACACCTATTCAGAATTAGACGCTGAAGTGATTCAGGAGTTTCTTGCTGAACTTGATGAACGGGTGGAAGATGAAGTTGTTGAGGAGGTTGTAGTTGAAGACCAAGCTCAAGATTTAGAGTCTTTATTACAAGAGGAGCAAAATGAAATAGCTTTAGAGTCAGCCTTGGAAGAGTTTGACGATGTTGTGAATAGTGATACCGCATCACGACTCTATGTAAGAGAAGAGCCTGTGGCTAAAAAGCAGGGAACTATGATATCAGAACCTTCAGAAGAGCTTAAGGTTCAGCTCCCAGAAGATAATAAAGAACTTGCCCAGATAGATGACAGTTTATCTGCTCTTAAAAAGGAGTTGGCTGAGTTATCTCAACAAAATGATCAAAAGAAGTTAGAAGTTTCTGAGGCGGCTTCTAATATGAATGACTTACAATGGGTTCAAGAGAGCGATGATATAACTTACACTATGTCTCAACCTGAAGAGGTTGAAGAAATTCATATTGCTCACGTTTCCTCCGATTCTATTGAGCAAATGGAAGCAGAGATGAATGCTGAAATTGAACGTTTGGAGAGAGAAGCTCTTTCGGATCGCGAAGAGTCACGTTGTAGCTTTACTTTTTAAAGTAATTGATGCCCGATAGACATCAATGTTTTCTGAGAACCAACCTAGTTAGGTTGGTTTTATGTTTTATAAGTTCAAACCAAATCAACCTTGAGACAAGAAGTCCGATAGGAGAAGTGTATGACACTCAGATGCAATGTTTCTTGGGGCGCACGCCCTGGAAGTGTAGAGAGTCTCTTTTTGAATAGTTTTTCTGTAGAATCGAAGGAAACGTAAAATAAATATTGCAAAAGAGTTTTTT
>CAYUKP010000019.1:1019-18404 GCA_964445335.1 uncultured Verrucomicrobiales bacterium | reverse complement strand
CTCCCTCATTTCCAATAACGCAAGCAAGGCCTCATCGGAAAACTTCAATTGCACTTTATTTTCTAACTTAAACTTTTTAGTAAAAGCACTTAACTCTTCTAAAATATCATTTTTTTCGATTACCTGGCCAAGCTTAGCGTATTTCAAAACTTCTTCTTGCCTATTTTCTAATAAGTCTTTTGTCACATTTAACTCCGTTGCTCCTGTACCAGGCATTTCGTATTTAAAGTCCCTTAGCAAGTTTTCCAAAACTGTTAGCAAAGCTCGCGCTCCTGTTTTTTGCTTTTCTGCAAGTTCGGCGATATAATAAATTGCGTCTTCTGAGAAAGATACTTTTATGCCATAGCTCTGAAGTTGTCTTTCATACTGTCTTAATACAGACCCTTCAGAGTATGTTAAAATACTTGCTAAGTCCTTTTTATCTAAAGGTTGGCAATGGACCCTTACAGGTAGTCGTCCAATAAACTCTGCCTCAAAACCATACTCTATAAAGTCTTCAGTCTCAGCCTGACAAAACTCATCAAAATCAGTAGTAGAATGAATCACACCAAACCCCATGCCACCTTGTTTTGTACGCTTTTCGATAATTTGATCTAACCCAGAGAACGCTCCACTTACGATAAATAAAATATGTTTGGTATTAATAGACTCCTTTTCATGGCCTCCACCTTTCATCATTTGCATCATCTGCCCCTGCATATCCATGGGGTTTGTTAGTGAAACTTCTGTTTCCTCCATTAATTTTAAAAGTGTCGTCTGCACGCCTCTTCCGCTAACATCTTTTGACCCATGACTTGATTTACCTGCAAGCTTATCAATTTCGTCAATATAGATGATCCCGTATTCAGCTAGTTCAACATTGCCATCTGCTTTCTTCACTAAGTCACGAACTAAATCATCAACATCTCGTCCGACATAACCTGTTTCAGAAAACTTTGTTGCATCGGCCTTCACAAACGGAACCCCTATCAACTCTGCAATATGTTTAACTAAGTATGTCTTCCCTACACCTGTAGGCCCAGTTACAAGCACATTTTGTTTATGATAATCGACCGAATTAGGAATACTATCAGATCGATTCTCCCTATCGTAGCGGACAGCGTTATAATGATCACAAACCGCAATAGCTAAAGCCTTCTTTGCTTCATCTTGCCTAATAACATAACGATCTAGATGCTCTTTTATTTCTCTAGGTAAATATGAAAACTCTAAATCAAAATCCTCTTTTTCATTTCCCTCCTCTTCAGAACTTCTATCAAGCTCCTGAGAAAATTTTGTATCAATACTTACACCTCCTAGCTTTTCAAAAACACCCTCTAGCATCTTTTTAAGCTCTTCTGGTTCAGGAGGTTTCCCTCCACTATTTAAATCGTTTGATCCTGCGAAACTCATTTTATACATTAACTTATAAGCGATAACCAAAGAAACAATCAACTTTCTTTAATTTCTTTTAATGATGACCTACTTCCACGCCATATTGAGAAACTCCCTTCTAGTATAACCTCTGATTATCCCAAAAATTTAGAAACTTCCTGAAATTTCCGCTTGCAGAAAACTTTTTTTCTATTCTTTTTCTGATTTTACAAGTTTAAGTTATATATAATGTCAAAGGAATTACCATTCGTAACAAAGTACTCTAAGGAAAAACAACCCTTCGTTATCGAACAATACAGAAAATTAATTGATTTATTCAACGAGTTATCTGAAACAATGCACCATCAAACACAGGATGCATTATCAAACAAATTAGAAGGAAGCGAAGCTTCGGGAAGTGGAATGCATCAAGGTGATGCAGGAAGTGAAGCTTATGACCGAGAGTTTGCCCTCAACATGCTTGGTAAAGAAGTGGATTCTTTAAAGGAGATCGAAGCCGCCATTAAGCGAGTAGAACAAGGCACATATGGAGTATGTGAAATGTCTGGAGAAGACATACCTCAACTACGACTGGAAGCAATCCCCTTCACACGTAGGACAGTGACATGTCAACAACAATGGGAAGAAGAACAGAAAAACAATCCAGTAAAACGTGAAGAATACGGATACAGTGGATTTGGCGAGCAAACCTCAAAAAATTCTCTTGACGCAGAAGATTAAATCATTAATCAGATTAGAACAAAAATTATGCCTAGAGATATTATCATCCTCGAATGTACAGAAGCAAAGGCTGAGGGAAAGCCAACTTCTCGTTATAATTCTACACGCAATAAGAAGAGCTTAAACACGCCTGGTCGTTTAGAAAAAATTAAATTCAACCCATTTTTGAATAGACGTACTCTTCACAGAGAAATGCGCTAAATTCAACTTTACCAATTCTTACCATGTCAGAACCAAAAACTATCGAGAGACGTATCGCTTTCCGTAAAGCTAATCGTTGCATGCCTCGTCGCAGAGTAGATATTCCTGTAGAAAAAATGAATATCTATAATACAGATCTTCTATCTAGATTCACTTCTGAAACAGGAAAAATTCTTCCTCGTCGCGTGACAGGTATTTCGGCTAAGTTACACCGTAAAATCACTCGTGAGATTAAGCGTGCACGTGCTTTAAATCTTCTTCCATAATTTTTTATTTTATAAAACTTTTTAACAATGAGACCTGTCGAATGCGTTCGATAGGTTTTTTTAATTTTTATGTCTGACTTAGTAGATACTCAAAACGAACGAGACGAAAGAGGTTTAGCCATACAGCGAGTAGGAGTCAAAGCCGTACGCTACCCCTTAACCTTCGAAGACAAAGATAAGGAAACTCAAAATACTGTCGCAACTCTTTCATTAGCTGTAAACCTACCTAAAGATGTCAAAGGGACTCACATGAGTCGCTTTGTTGAGGCCTTAAATGATAATAACACACCCCTTTCAGTATCATCCATCGACTCCTTAACCTTAAGCTTATTGAAGCGCTTGCCTGCTGAAGAGGCTCACATAAACATGCGCTTTCCTTACTTCCGTAACAAGCCTGCCCCAGTAACACAAAAATCAGGACTACTAGATTACGAAGTAGAACTCGACATTACGACAGCTAAAAACTCTGAAACATCAACCATCATTTCGGTCTATGTTCCCGTCACCACTTTATGTCCCTGTTCAAAAGCTATTAGCCAATACGGAGCGCATAATCAAAGAGGCGTTGTTACCCTATCCGTTAAAGCAACAAGTTCACTATGGATTGAAGACCTCATCCAGCTGATAGAGGAATCTGCTAGCGCTCAATTATATAGTTTATTGAAACGTGACGATGAAAAATTTGTAACTGAGCAAGCATATGAGAACCCAGTTTTTGTGGAAGACCTTGTGAGAAACGTCGCTACCAAAGTCGAAACAATAACCAACATCTCTTGGTATCGCGTGGAAGCCGAAAATTATGAATCCATTCATAATCACAACGCATATGCCGTTATTGAGTCTACTCAATAAGCTCTCTTCTCTTAATCTCTTTAATAGCCCAGTCCGCATGCTCAGCGAGCATTGGATCTGGGTCTAGTAAAGTTTCTTCTAGTGCTGCCAGATCCTCCTTTTCACCTACATTTCCAAGAGCGACGCAAACATTTCTTAAAAAGTTATTCCTTTTAATCCGCTTAATAGGAGACTTTGCAAAAAGCCCTCTAAATTCTTCATCTGACAATTTTAGAAAATCTCTCAAAGATTTACTAAAAATCTCATCACGAGCAAGAAAGTCTATTTCACGACTCACCTTAGCAAACTTATTCCAAGGACAAACCTCCAAACATTCGTCACAACCATATATTCTATTCCCTATTGCTCTACGGTACTCTTCAGGGATAGATCCTTTATTTTCAATGGTAAGATAGGAAATGCACCGCTGTGCATTCATTAAATTAGGCCCATAGATTGCATTTGTTGGACAAACCTCCATACATCTAGAACAGGTACCACACCTATTTGCTACAGCTTGATCTTTAGGCAACTCTAAGGTGGTAATCACTTCAGCTAGAAAAAACCACGTACCATGCTTTTGATGAATTTGAACTGTCGATTTACCGTTCCACCCGAGCCCGGACAAGGTTGCATAATCTCTTTCTAAAATAGGCCCTGTATCTACATAATATTTTTGCACACCTCCAAACTCCTGCATAGCTAAATCCAAATCTTTCAATTTCGCACTTATAAGGTCATGGTAATCGTTATTCCACGAATATTTCGCTACTCTGTATTGCGGATTAGGGTGAACCTTTCCTGGTAAATAATTTAACGCCAGACAAACCATTGACTGCGCACCTTCAAGAATATTGGCAGGATTCGATCTCCTGTCATTATTTCTCTCAAACCATGACATATCACCATAAGCTTTATCCTCCAACCATTCATTATAACGATGAAGATGCGGCGGTTTAACTATAGGAGCAATTCGGACATCAAAAAAACCTAACTGCTTGGCTATATATTCTACATTAGCCTTCAGTTGCAAAGGAGTTAAATCCATCATCTAAAGGGATTCCACAGATTGTGAAAAATGATAACTGGCAGAGTCGATAATGCCGTTTGCCAACTCGGAGATGTTTAACCCTGCCGTATCAATAGCAAACCTTGAAATTCCTTCATATACGGGAAACCTCACAGCCATTAAATCCTTAATTGTCTGCATGGGGTTTGGAGTCTGTAATAATGGGCGATCATTATTTTTACTACAACGTTCATATGTCACCTCTGCAGTTGTTCTCAACCATACAACAAAACCTAAATCTCTTAACACTTCCCTATTTCTCTCCTGCATTGGTAACCCTCCGCCAGTGCAAATCACTACCTTCTCCCCAAACCTCTGATCAATAGACGAGATTGTCTCATATTCCAAATCCCTAAAATAGTCCTCCCCTTTTTTCTCAAAAATTTCAGGGATACTCATCCCTTGATCCTCCACAATCAGCTTATCAGTTTCTACATGGGGGAAACCCAAAATACGAGAAATCTCACGAGCAACAGCTGTTTTGCCAGTCCCCATAAACCCCACCAAAATGATATTCTCCATTTCCGTCATAATTAACAAATTATAAACACTTTGCCAAACATTGTAAGCACATAATTTCTCAGAGCCAATGATTCCGTTATTGCGACCTAAGGATTAGTGTGTAGTAGTATAAAAAAGCTAATAAATCATGGAAACAGATATAACCATCGCGGACTTATACAACTGGAAAGAGGCTTGCAAAGTGGCTGCCGACCATCTAAAAGACGGGCAAGTTGTAGCACTGCCTAGTGAAACAGTCTACGGATTAGCCGCAAGCATTTCAGAAGAAGAGGCTCTCCAATACATATTTGAAGCAAAAGGACGCCCTTCTAACGACCCCCTTATTGTACATATAGGAAAAATTGACGACCTCGATAAAGTTGCATCAGTCCCTGAAAACTTACGTCCTATTGTCAATCAACTCACAGAAAACTTTTGGCCAGGAGCACTCACCCTAGTTCTCCCTAAACATCCAGACCTTTCAGATACAATAACAAGTGGGTCAAACACTGTTGCCGTAAGGCTCCCCTCAAATGAAATTCTTCAAGAAACGTGTAAAATAGCAGGCCCTTTGGCAGCCCCAAGCGCCAATAAATTTGGTTGCATCAGTCCTACATCGGCAAGCGCGGTATTCAAAGAGCTCGGTGGTGAAATCCCTTTAATTATAGACGGCGGTGCATGTCGTGAAGGTATTGAAAGCACTATTATCAAACCACACCCTCCAACAATCGAAGGTAAAAAACCTGTTTTCACACTCCTCCGACCAGGAGCTGTTACACGCGAAAGTTTGAGAGACTTCGGAAAAATCGAAAAACCAAAACCACCTAAAAAGGGAAGCCCGGAAGCAACATCTATCAAATCTCCCGGAATGCTAGATTCTCATTACTCACCTACAACGCCCCTCTACCTCTTTAATACTGTCGAGGAGTTCAAACCCGAGGAAGGAAAAAAATATGGCCTACTCTCAATGAAGGGTGAAGGAGGAGATTACTTTGACAAACATGACTGGGAAGCAGTGATTACATTAAGCCCAGGAAGTGGCAAGACTTCCGAAGGAGCAGTTCGTTTATATTGGGGGCTTCGCCAACTCGACGAAAAAGGGTTAGACGCCATTATAGCAGAACCTGTAAATACTGCAAATATAGGAGAAGCCATGATGGATCGACTCAGAAGAGCGTCCGTAAACCAATAATAAAGGAATCAACCCTTAATACAGATTAATATGCACGACGTTCAAGAATTTAGAAATTACACTAAACTCTTTGAAACATACTTAATGAAAATTAAGCATGAGTATTATTTGATCAATCAAAGGGTTAAGTTTAACACTGTCATCCAGAGCGCTCTTCTCGCCTCTTACACATTTCTAGCAAACCCTACCAGAAAGATTGTAAACGCTGAGATAAGAGACTTAGTTGTAAGTTGCACACCTTGGATTGGACTCCTTGTCACATGCAATGCTATAGTAGGCGTTTCAATAGCGCTTTATGCTCAGAGAAAAATTAGAAAAAAAAGCGACAAGGTTCTGGAGCGATGGAAAAGAAGTGAAAAAAATAAATCCATTGAAGATATTCTACCTGTAAATTCTCACGGAGGTAGCAACAAACTATTATTTATAAGCGGAGTTATTTTCGGTCCTTGGCCATTTATAATTTTTGGTTTCTTTTGGATTTTTGTTTTAACCTTTTAATTTTAAAAGATTTATAGAATAAAACGTATTACCTCTACAATTAGGAGCAATTCGTTATTATAACAATAGCACTTGCTCTAATGTGTCTTAGGGCATAAGTCTTTAGAGAACATTACCATGAGTGCAGACACCTCCCCTTCACCAACAAGCCTCAAAGAAGACCTCTCTTCTTTGATTAAATTAAGGCTCAATACATTTGTCCTCATTACTACATTTTTTGGATACATCCTTGGTTGGAAGAGTTCAGAGTCTGAGTGGAGTATGGAAACGTTTTGGCCACTGCTCCACACCCTCATTGGAACCGCTTCTGCTGCATTTGGGTCTGCCGTTTTTAACCAAGTAATCGAAATAGAGTCTGATGCAAAAATGGCACGCACATCTAACCGTCCACTCCCCTCCAAGCGAATCCTCCCATCTAATGCCTTTGCTTTAGGTTGGGGACTTTGCGCTTTCGGAATCATTCATCTGGGAGTAAAGATATCTTTTGATGCGGCTCTACTTGCCGCTATTACCATTGCAACTTATGTTTTAATCTATACTCCACTAAAGCGCAAAACTTCTTTAAACACACTTATCGGAGCAATACCTGGAGCAATTCCCCCAATGATGGGGTGGGTTGGGGCTGGCCATGATTTAACAAGTCCTGCCCCATGGTTTCTCTTCTCACTTTTGTTTTTTTGGCAATTGCCACACTTTGTAGCAATTAATTGGTTGTGTAGAGAAGAATATGAAGAAGCTCAATACAGCATGTGGAGCAATGGTGACAAATCTGGAAGCAAAAGTGCAAAGATATATATCCTCTTTAGCCTTTTTATGGTCGCTCTACCTTTTACTTGCCCGCCCCTAAAACTCACAGGCTACATATTTCCTCCAGTCGGTATAATTCTTGGCATATTCTTAATGCTTCCTGCTCTAAAGTTTTTGAAGACCAAAGAAAGAGTCGATATGCGCAAAGCGTTTTTCTCTACCCTTCTCTATCTTCCTCTTGCACTCACCGCACTTGCAATAGATTGGATTTAGACTAAATTCATTCATCCTAAACCTTATATCTTTCCATGGTTTCAAATAAATTTAAAACTGTTATTGTCCTAGTTGCCATCATGGCTACCAGTGGCTTTTTAGTGCCTAAAGCGTACCTCAAGTATATGAATAATCGTGATTTTCGCCCACCTTTTGAAAAGCGGTTACTAAAAAACATTCAATTAATGGATGATGTAAAAGGGGTAATTTCTCTCACAGAGTTCGACAATTCTATATGGTTTGCCTATAGCACAACGAGTAAAGCAGAAAAACGTAACATTCTTGTTCACAAAAAAATAAAAGCCTTACGAGAGCGTTTCCCTAAACAACAATTCAAAACATGTATATTCTTAGTAGATGCAACTCCTGAAGACAAATCTCTACTAAGATCTTACAGAGAAGAAGAAGCTCAATGGTTAACAGAAGATGATCACATTATTGCTGCAAATGTTGCAATTCTTCAAAAATATATGAAAAATGAATTTCGTTTTTCTCAATTGCCTTATCTTAAAGAAGGTGAATGGATTTACGATAAAGACCTAATCATCATAGACAACAAACAACACTTAAGAGGCCATTTAGATTTTGAGAAAGCCCAAAAAGTAGATCAAGAGTCCGCTCAAAGTGGGAACCCGATGATGCAAGAATCTAGAATGAACGATTTGCTTGTAAATTCTATCACTTATCTTTTAGAAAACCCAGAAGAAGAGGATCCCGCACTAAAAGGAGAGAAATAAAATGACTAATAAAACTAAAATTATATTAATTTATACAGGTGTTGTCTTTATTTGTAGCATTGCCATTGGAGGCTTTACCATACTAGGGAAATTGCAGGATAAACGTGATTCATATCAGTCTCCTTTAGCTACTGATATGGGCAAAGAAATTCCACAAGAGTTTCTTCGTTTGAAAAGCGATCTTACTTTAACTAATCAAGATGGTGAAAAAGTCGCAATTTCTGATTTAAAGGATAAGGTCTGGGTCTTTGCTCAATTTTTTGCAAAATGTCCCATGTGTGCTCAGCGCAACTATAATGACTTACTCGACCTCTATTCGAAATATAAAGAGCATCCTAATTTTGTCGTAGTTTGTATGACTGTAGATCCAGAAGTCGACACTCCGAAACGTCTTAAGGAATATGCCAATGTAATTAATGTGGACTCCCGTAACTGGATGTTTCTAACAGGTGACAAAAAAGAAATGCATGAGTATATGACAAAAGAGATGAAGTTTTTAGACATACGAGAACGTACTGTGCCTGCAGAAATCGCACAAAAAGGGCGATATGCACACGATTTGGGCTTAGCTGTATTTGACGAAAACCTCGTGATGCGCACAAAGGTTGATCTATCCTTTGCTCGCAGCCAAAATGAAGAGCTCTTTAAAGTCTATAGTGAAAAATTAAATTCCGCTATTCAATCAGCTCTATCTAATTAAAAGCCCAATGAAAACCTCTGCAAAATCTTGGTATATCGCAGCTAGTATCACTACCGTTTTGGTAGTAATACTAACGGGACTCATGAATCGAGTCACTATACCAACTCCAGATTGGTGGAACGTTACAGCATTGCCACTGGTTCATGCTATTTTAAATTCTATTACGGCTATTCTTCTTATAACAGGAGGGATTGCTATAAAATCTGGGCGTAAAAAATTGCATTCAACTTTTATGAAGTTGGCATTCGCTTTATCATCCCTGTTTTTACTCAGTTACGTTGTATACCATTTCACTTCACATCATACTTTATTTGGGGATTTGGATCATAATGGTGTTCTATCTAATGAAGAAAGCCTTAAAGTCGCCGATACAAAATCCAGATATCTCTTGATACTAGGAAGCCATATTATCTTAGCAATCGTTAGCTTTCCTCTCATTTTATTTTCAATCATTGCAGCAGTTTTTCAACAGTTCACCCTACATAAGCGTCTTGTAAAATGGACTTACCCTATGTGGTTATATGTTTGTTGCACAGGGCCTATTGTTTACATTCTTATATCACCTTATTATCCTTAATCTCATTATCATATGCAAATCTTCACTTCGTCATCTATTGAGTTTCAAGGTTTCAGGAAACGCCTTAATCGCCGAGCTATTCCTGACCAGAGCGTTTCACAAGCTGTGTCAGAAATTATAAATCATGTAAAACAAGCGGGTGATACAGCCTTAATTGAACTTACCAAAAAATTTGATAAAGCAGATCTAACCCCAGACTCTATTTATGTTTCAGCAACTGAAATAGAAGAGGCGATTGCGAGTGTATCTCAAGAAACAATAAATGCGGTTAAAGCGACTAAGGAGAATATTCACGCATTCGTAAAACACAGTAAAAGAACTGATTGGTCATATACCAATAAAGAAGGAGCTCAGGTTGGTGAGCGTTTTTTTCCTTTTGACCGTGTAGGTCTTTACATCCCAGGAGGTAAAGCTCCACTCGTTTCTACAGCATTAATGACTGGTTGCTTTGCGCAAGCTATAGGGTGCCCCGAAATAGTAGCTGCTACACCTTGTGGACCTGATGGCAAAGTAAACCCAGCATTACTGTATGCTCTCACCCAAGCTGGTGCAACTCAAATATTAAAAGTTGGTGGAGCCCAAGGAATAGCGGCTTTAGCTTTAGGCACAGAATCACTCAAACCTGTAGAAAAAGTGTTTGGACCAGGTAATGCATTCGTTGTCGAAGCTAAACGTCAACTCATTGGAGCAATCTCTATTGACCTGCTTCCCGGACCTAGCGAAATTTTAATTATTGCTGATGAAACGGGCAATGCAAAATTTCTAGCTGCCGACCTTTTAGGACAAGCTGAGCATGGGCCAGATAGTGAAATTGGTTTTATCACAACTTCTCCAGAATTACTCGCAGAAGTGCAACGTGAAATAACCAAACAACTCCCTTCCCTCAGTCGAAGCGAATACCTAAGAGAAGTATTAGAAAACAAATTCTTCGCTATCACTGTCGATTCTATCACAGAAGCTATCTCAATTTGCAATGACTATGCTCCTGAACACTTAACCCTCGTAGCATCTAACGAAGACTCCATCCTTCCTCTGATCAGAAACGCTGGAGCAATCTATGTAGGAAATTATTCTGCTGTTGCTGTTGGGGACTTCTTGGCTGGTCCATCACATACGCTTCCCACAGGCGGAGCAGGAAAGTCCTTTTCTGGCCTTAGGGCTGACCAATTCCAAAGAAGGCAGTCCGTCGTAAAAATGGATAGAGACGCTGTAAAAAACTCCTTACCCTTTGTTCAAGAGTTTTCAAAAATTGAGGGATTAGATGCACACGGCGCCTCAGTAGCAATAAGGACTAGATAGACAACTCTTCACAAACTATTAATTTATACAACCTTCTTTCCGTGAAGCAACTGAAAGGAGGTTTTTTTATATCGTGAAATTCACCAAACAAAAGACTATCCAATATATTTTATTTGATTTTCACATTAAGAGAAATTATTACAATGTATGACTATAAAACTTTACGGACTTTTCTTAATTTTACTACACACATTACCACTTATAGCTAAAGGCCCGGCTGGTATTGTTCTGTATAGCATTTATGAATCAGAAACTTTTCTTCTACTAGCTGATGAGACTGACCGAAGGGGCTGGTGTGGATTTGGAGGCGGTGATGAAAAAGGAGAAAATGTCGTAGAAACAGCTGCTCGTGAAGTTGAAGAAGAAACGAGAAGATTTTTCAAAAAAGAGTGGCTTAAAGAGCAAATTAAGAATCAAAAACCTCTTGTATACAACGGGTATAGCATGTTCTTCCTTGAAATTCCTTTCATCTCTGCTGAGAAAATTCAAAGTTTTGATCTCCGTGAGAATGAGAGCATGGTAACAAGCGAAAAAGTAAACTTCGCTTGGGTGCCTTGTTCGGAGCTCAAAGAAGCAATAGAGACCAACTCTTTACAGTCTCCTGCCATAAAAAATATCGAGACCTCGCAAACAAAGTTTTATTGGGATATTTGGTTTAATGGTATCAAAGAAGCCTTTCAAAACGACTCTCTGCCTTTCAGCTAATCTTAACACAACAATGCTACACAGCTCCTCTATCATTTTGAAAATTTAAAATTCACCTCCCCTGGGAAATATCAAATAAAAGACACTTCTCATTATATACACATATATTGCATATTTTTAGATCCCGTCTCCTAAAAAATAATTGCCTTGAATACCATCTCGTTTGAATTTATCAAATGATTCAAATTTTTTATTTGATGACAAATAACATTCACCCTGAATTCTCTCGCTTCCTTAGCAGAAGTGAGAAAGAATCTCTATTGCAACAAAAAGGAAGTGTCTATTGGTTGTACGGCTTATCTGGATCAGGCAAATCAACGATTGCCAACGCTGTGGAAAGAGAGCTACATAAACAAGGACGAATGACCGTCATTCTTGATGGAGACAATCTAAGAAGTGGTGTAAATAAAAATTTAGGTTTCACTGATGAGGATCGCTTGGAAAACGTAAGACGATCTTCTGAAATTGCCAAGATATTCTCCAGTCAAGGCATTATCACTTTAGTGTCAGTCATCACCCCAAAAGCAGAGTTGCGTAGTCTTGCTCAAGACATTATTGGAGAAGATTTTCACGAAGTTTACATTCACGCAAGTTATGAAACAACAGAAAAACGTGATGTAAAAGGGCTCTATGCGAAAGCTGCAGCTGGTGAAATACCTCATTTTACGGGGAAAGATAGTGGTTTTGAACCACCTGTCTCTCCAGACCTCACCTTGGATACAGAAAAACTTTCTTTAGAAAAATGTGTCCAATCTCTTTTAAACTTTATCAATACTAAACAAACGTAATGAATTATACTCTTGATCACCTTGATGAGATCGAAGCGGAAGCAATGTTTGTGCTCCGTGAGACTGCCGCCCAATTTGAGAACCCAGCCCTTTTGTTTTCAGGAGGTAAGGACTCGATTGTCATGGCTCACATTGCCTATAAAGCATTTTATCCAGCCAGACTGCCTTTCCCTCTGGTTCATGTAGATACAGGTCACAATTTCAAAGAAACAATTGATTTTCGCGATCGTTTCGTTGACAAAATTAATGCTCGTCTAGTCGTAGGGTCTGTCCAAGAGTCTATTGACACAGGAAGAGTGGTAGAAGAAAAGGGTCCAAATGCCTCACGTAACAAACTACAAACTGTCACTCTTCTGGATACAATCGAAAAAGCAGGTTATGATGCTTGTTTAGGTGGTGGACGTCGAGACGAAGAGAAAGCCCGTGCAAAAGAGCGTTTTTTCTCACATCGTGATGACTTTGGGCAATGGGATCCAAAAAACCAACGTCCAGAATTATGGAACATCTTCAATGGTAATAAGCACCAAGGTGAACACTTCCGTGTATTCCCTCTTTCTAACTTCACCGAGATGGACATCTGGATGTATATTAAGAAAGAAAACATTGAGTTGCCTTCCATGTATTATGCTCACACCCGTGACACTATCATTAGAAACGGTTCCATTCTAGCTGTATGTGAACACGTGACACCTAGAGAGGGTGAAGAAGTCGTTTCTAGACAAATTCGCTTCAGAACTATGGGTGATGCGACCATTACAGGTTGCTTTGAGTCTGACGCAGACAATATTGATAAAGTAATCGAAGAAGTTGCGGCTGCTCGTCAGACCGAGCGCGGGAACCGAGCTGATGATAAGCGTTCCGAAACTGCAATGGAAGACCGTAAGAAAGAGGGTTATTTTTAGGCCGACTTCTTCTCCAATAATACCTTAAAGCACTCTCTAAAATAGAGAGCTGTGAAATCACTCTATCAAAAGATGTTTTCACTAGTTCTCTTACAACAATGAGAAAGACAAGAGACTCATGAATATATAAACTGTCTTTCTCTTTAAACAGAAAAGCCCCCTACCCCTTATATACCACTCTTAATATGGATTTACTTAGATTTACAACAGCAGGTTCCGTTGATGACGGAAAGTCTACTCTCATTGGTCGATTACTCTATGATTCCAAGAGTATTTTCGAAGACCAACTCGAAGCTGTAGAGACCAGCTCAAAGAAAAAAGGTGATGAAAACCTTAACCTGGCTCTCTTAACTGACGGCCTCAAAGCAGAAAGAGAACAAGGGATTACCATTGATGTAGCCTATCGTTATTTTGCTACACCTAATAGGAAGTTTATCATTGCAGATACTCCTGGGCACACACAATACACGCGTAATATGGTCACAGGAGCTTCTACAGCAGACTTGGCTATTATTCTGGTAGATGCGAGAACCGGTGTTATTGAGCAAACAAAGCGACACTCATTTATCGCCAACTTATTAAAAATTCAACATGTTATCTTAGCTGTTAACAAAATGGATTTGGTAGACTATTCCGAAGAACGCTTTAATGAAATCGTAGAGGAATACCAATCGTTTGCCTCACGCCTTAATAACATTGTTAACATTCAGCCAATTCCTATTTCAGCTTTATTAGGTGACAATGTCGTTGATAAATCAACAAATACACCTTGGTATGAAGGACCAACCTTCCTTTATCACCTAGAACATGTATACGTTGGTGGGGATGAAAACCATGTAGATGCACGCTTCCCTGTACAATGGGTCATACGTCCTCAATCTGACAAATGGCACGATTTTCGTGGATTTTCTGGTAGAGTCGCCGGCGGAGTCTTTAAGGTTGGTGACGATGTTGAAATCCTTCCTAGTGGCTTCCAATCCAAAATCAAATCTATCCATTGCGGTGAAGAAGAATTAGAGCAAGCTTTTGCTCCTCAGTCTGTTGTAATGACCTTGGAGGATGAGATCGATATTTCAAGAGGAGACCTGATTGCTAAACCTAATAACACTCCAAAAGTCGAACAAGATATCGAGGCTCAAATTTGTTGGTTCTCTAAAAAGCCAATGCAATTGAGACAGAAACTCCTAGTAAAACACACAGGAAAAGAAACAAAAGCGCTTCTTCAGGAAATTAAGTACAAAGTTGATATTAATACTCTTTCTAAAATTGAGGATATTGAAACCTTTGAAATGAATGATATCGGAAGAATCTCTATCAGAACTGCATCCCCTCTAATACACGACTCCTATCGTAGAAATAGAAATACGGGCTCCTTTATCCTTGTAGATCCTGGCACTAACGAAACAGTTGCTGCTGGAATGATTATTTAATTTAATCATTTTATCCTGAGCTGTATTATCTAAACGGCTCGGGTATTTTTATCTCCCCTCGTTAAAGTTCTAACACATTTTTAGCCACCCTCATATAATAGAAGGATTCATTTGACTGTATACTGTTTATGAAACGTTTTACATATTCTCACCTTTTCTTTTCCTTACTATGTATAAGCTCTCTATTCATAAGTTCATGTGGTATCGATGAATTTCAAGCTAAACGAGCATTATATAAACGTGGGTATAAAGACTTTTCTCTCTCAGACTTTTCTAAGGAGTTAGATAAAGAAAACGCCGAGATTGCTACCTTAATGTTAAGGTCTGGGGTAATTAAGAATGCGAGTAAGCAAAAGAAGTCTGAATTTTTCTTTAAAGCTTTAGAATCTAAAAATGTTGGTATTTTAAAAAGCCTTCTAGAACGAGATTTAGACTTAAGCGTATCAGATCAACATAAAGCTCTTCTACAAAGCATTGAGGGTAACGCCTTAGGCAATGTTAAAGTACTATTGCAAAATAATTTTCCTAAAAAATTTCAAATGCGAAATGATACTAATCCGGTATCATTTTGTATTGCTAAAGGTTACAATGCAATGACTCGGTTACTTATAACATACAAGGTTAGTCTAAAGTCTAATCGAGTATCCGATGAACCTTTAAGTGTTGCGATAGAGAAAAACTCCCCTTCATGGCTTATCGAATTACTTGCAAGGTCAGGTGCTGACACAAATTTTATAACAGAGCAAGGAAACCCTATCTTACATGAGATCATCCTCAATTATCCAACTGGGGCTATTCAAGCGACTATAGACAATAATGCGGACATTACAAAATTAGATACACAAAACAAGACTGCTTTGCATAAAGCTATAGGCACTCAGGAGACCTCTAAAGTCCAAATATTAGCGAATGCAGGCGCTGATATTTTAGAGCTTGATGATGAAGGTCGCAACTACCTTCACTTAGCTATTATCTTTGGAGACGATATTACATTAGTAGACTATCTTTTAGAAAACAACATCCAATTAAACGATAAAACAAACGAAGGTAAAAATGCCTTAGATCTCGCTTTAGAATACTCACGTTTCAAAACAGCTAAAGTTCTATTCCAAAAAAACGCTTTTGTTAGTTCAGGTACCTTTAACCGTTTATATGCAGCAGGCAACTCAGAAGCTATTAGTTTATTGATTCGAGCTGGGCAGGTTGACCCTAATAATTCCTTATCCAATGGAGATACGATTTTAATCGATAGTATAAAAACTAACAACCTATCAATTACACGTACCTTACTGGAACAAGGTGCAGATCCTGAGCTAAAGGGTGTAGATGGAGAACCTGCTTTCTCTTATGCTGTAGCAATGCAAAACCTAGAATGTATAAAATTACTCCACGAATTTGGCGCCAAAGTGCACTATACATTCAAATCCCCTCCCTCTAAGCGTTTCTCAGACCTAATTAAAACAGACGGTGCTATAAAATGGTTCATGCGATCAGATAAGGGCATCACACCTGTGATGATGGCCTGCGATCAGGGAGTGTTGGAAACGTGTCAATTTCTGATGGAAAATGGAGCAAAGAATAGAAGTTCTCGAAAGTATGGCTTTTGGCCAGGAAACTTCGCAGCAAGAAGAAGCCTAACAGATATCGTTCAATACATGGTAGGTGCAACACCTGGACACAGAGACCGCACCGTAACAGTTGATCTATCCAGCCAAAAAGCTAAAGTCTACGACAAAGATAAAAATCTCGTCATGTCATTTACCGTATCAACAGGGAAAAAAGGAAATGAAACAAAAACTGGAGAATTTGTAGTAACAAACAAAAAGCGCCTCCATGTCTCCACGATATATGACAGTGAAATGCCATATTTTCAAAGACTTAGTTACGGTGACTTTGGGTTTCACACAGGTTATGTCCCTGGGTACCCAGCATCTCATGGTTGTATTCGATGCCCAAATAAATACGCCTACAAATTATATCAATATTTAAAGGTTGGTGATGTTGTAAATATTAAAAAATAACCTATTTGTAAAAATCTTACATCTTAACTTAAGACTTAAAAATCACTTCATTACTTTCAAAAAAACTTAGGATATGCTTGATTATTTTAAAAAATCAAGACTAATTCATCACTAAGTATAGTGACCATACATGAAAAGCATTCTAACCCAACCTTTCAAAATATATGTATGTATTTCAACAGTTTTACTTAGTTTGCTTTTCTCATACTTTCTATTTTTCAAAGATTCTAAAGATGAATTAAAAAACATATTAACTGACAAACAAATCAAATGGTTAAAAGAACATCCTAACATTCGGATTTCTCCCTGTAACACATATTACCCAATAGACTTCATTAACCCTGATGGTAATTGGGGCGGATTCAGTGCTGATTATACTCGTGAAATTGCTGAACTACTTGGCATTAATTTTTCCATAGTTCCCTGTAAGCTTAGCCCTACAAAGTTGCCTTATATTACGCAAAACAAAACAGACGTTCTTTCTTCTGTTTATTTTAAAGATAATGAAGGGCTAGCTCTCTATACGGAAAGTTTTTTTCAATTGCCGCTTCTTC
>CAYUKP010000019.1:0-1009 GCA_964445335.1 uncultured Verrucomicrobiales bacterium | reverse complement strand
TTCTATAATAGGATTAGAGGATTTGAAGGGCAAAACCCTTGGTGTGTCAAAATTAAGTAATGTAGCAGAAGGGATCAAAAAAGCTTATCCCGAAATAATAATCAAAGAGTGTCCCACACATGCTTTAGCTTACTATAAATTATCTTGTGGAGAGCTTGATGCATGTTTATCCACTTTGGTTTCAGCTAAGCGTAAGTCTAAGTTAAGTGCAGTCTCTAATGTAGGTTTAGTAGGAAAAAGTTATATTGATTTAGATTATTCGTATGCTGTACGTCCAGATTGGCCTGAGTTTATCGAAATATTAAATATTTCGATAAACTACTTAAACAAAAAACAAAAAAACGACTTAGAGAAAAAATGGTTTGATAATTTAAAAGGTAGGCAAATTATCACTTCGAATCGCTATTTTACATTCCTGTCACTCTTCCTTTTATCCGCCCTTTTGGTTGTTTATCTAGCAATAAAAAAACAACTATCTGACGCCCAAATAAAAAAGGCTGAATTAATTTATGAAACAAAAAATAGGTTTTTCACCTCTATGAGCCATGACATTCGTAACCCTCTATCCATTATGGTAGGAATGCTCAAGCAGGCTGAAGCTACAGATGATCAGGAAAAAAGTAAAGAATACATCAAAGATGCTCTTGCAAGTTCTGGTATTCTTCTACGATTATTAAATGAAATATTGGACTTTTCTAAAATTGAAGCAGGGAAAATGACCTTATATGAAGAGCCTAAAAATCTACTTTCTTTAATAGATGATATCTGTTCTATTTTTCATTATCATTCAAACCCTAAGGTAAACTTCTCCCTCTCAATAAAATCTAAATCTTCTTTTCCGTCTTATGTACTCATAGATGAATTAAAGTTACAGCAAATTACAAGTAACCTAATCTCTAATGCCATTAAGTTTACAAAAGAAGGCTCTGTTAGCGTTGTCGTCCGATGGAAAACTCAACCTCAGGCTGTAAGCCTTTGGAAACCTGCAGACTTTGAAACTAAAGAACCC
>CAYUKP010000018.1:0-18715 GCA_964445335.1 uncultured Verrucomicrobiales bacterium | reverse complement strand
TAATCGATAACTCCTCTGCCTTCCGCATGGACGAAGGCGTGCCTCTTGTGATTCCAGAGATCAACCCTGAAGCAGCCAAGGTCACACCTAAGGGGATCATTGCGAACCCTAACTGTACCACCATTATTTCCCTGATGGCTCTCTATCCCCTGCACAAAGCCTTTGGCCTGAAGAGCATTATTGCATCCTCTTACCAAGCGGTATCAGGAAGTGGAGCTGCTGGAATTGCGGAATTAGAAAGCCAAGTTTCTGCGCTCTCCAAAGGAGAAGAAGTCACCCAAGAGGTGTATCCAAAACAAATTGCATTCAACGTCATCCCCCATGTCGACACCTTCCAAGAAGGTGGCTACACCAAGGAAGAATGGAAAATGCTTAATGAAGGACGCAAAATTCTCAACCTTCCAGACCTAAAGGTTACTTGCACCTGTGTAAGAGTCCCAGTCTATCGTTCACACTCAGTCAGTATCACTGCTCAGTTTGAGTCCGACGTGTCAGTGGAAGCTGCGCAAAAAGTTTATACGGAAGAGTATAAAGGAATCAAACTCTGTGATGATCCAGCAACAGCTCTCTACCCGACACCTCTCGATACAACTCTGAAAGACGACTGCCTCGTGGGGCGTATCCGTAAGGATATGGTAATAGATAATGCTCTCGCTCTCTGGGCAGTAGGAGATCAGGTCAAAAAAGGCGCTGCTCTCAATGCTGTTCAAATCGCGGAACTCCTCTAATAGACTCGTTTCTTACATCTAGGATATATGACCGATTTAAAAGACTATCTAAAAGACGTTACGGCCAAAATCGATACGGCTCTGGATTCATACCTCCCAGCAGAGGATGCCAACCCTGAAACAATCCACAAGGCTATGCGTTATAGCATCTTTGCGGGGGGAAAGCGTCTCCGCCCAGTTCTATGTCTCGCCGCAGCAGAGGCATTAGGTGCGGATCATAGCGTAGCACTCCCTGCCGCAGCCGCGGTTGAGGCTATGCATACCTACTCGCTCATTCATGACGACCTTCCTGCTATGGATAATGATGATCTGCGAAGAGGTCGCCCTACTAATCATAAGGTCTTTGGGGATGCGATTGCCATTCTGGCAGGAGATGCATTGCTCAATGAAGCCTTTCTTATGATTTCTCACACCGCGCCAACCTCTCGCTATTCCGAGATCGACTTTGTGAGAGAACTCGCAACGGCAGGAAACAGCATCAACCTTATCGGTGGACAGGTCATGGATATCGAAGCTGAAGGAAAAACCATCTCTCGGGAATCTCTCGCAAGAATCCACGACACCAAAACCGCTGCCCTGCTCACGACTTCTATCAGACTTGGAGCCATGGCTGCAAATGCGACTCCTATTCAGTTATCATATCTGAGTAGATTTGGGAGATCTACAGGTCATGCATTTCAAGTCATTGATGATATTCTAGATGTCACCGCAGACACCCAAACCCTTGGGAAAACCGCAGGTAAAGATATAGTAGCTGAGAAGTCTACCTATCCATCTCTCCTAGGGTTGGAAGGAGCGAAGGCTGAAGCCAAGCGACTCACAAAAGAGTCTCTTCAAGCCTTGGATGACCTCGATGGTGACACCACTCGCCTGCGACAAATCGCGCTCTACCTCCTCGATCGGGAGTATTAAAGCCTTCATCAGATAACACTCTTACCAAAGCCCTTATAAGAGGGCTTACTTTATATAGAGAAATAAAGTATTTCTCCTACAAAAATTAAAGGGCTTGACAGATGAATTCACGTTCGTATAAGTCATCCTACTCCAAGATAAAATCATGGCAAATATTCAATCAGCAGCAAAGCGTAATCGTCAGACAGAGAAAAGAACCGCTCGTAATCGCGTTCTTTCTAGCCGTATTAAGTCCCTTCGTAAGGAAGTTTTAGCCGCAGGCGGTGGAGACGAAGCTGAATTCAAGAAGACGTTCTCTAAATTTGCATCAGCAGTAGATAAGGCTGCTAAGAAGAACTACATCCACAAAAACAAGGCTATCAACCTAAAATCTAAGACGTTTAAAGCAGCTAAAGCTTCTGCTTAATTTCTTATAAAATTTTAGCGTTGGAGTAATTGAGACCCTCTTAAGGGTCTCTTTTTTTATGTTGAACTTTAGCTCAGAAAAAGAGGGCTACGCCCTCTTGCCGAATTTCCTGTAAAAGAATATTTTTGGGTGCTAGCCCCAAACCCTCCTAAAACTTCTAGTCTAAAAGCCTCTATAGAGAAAACTCATCTTCGGCTGGAGTCGCGCCATGTTGAACATTCGCCGCGCCATTGCTCGCGAGATGAGTAAGGCAATGGTAAACGTCCTCAACGTCAACCTCTAGATTCCCTGCAAGCGTCTGCGCAGTTTGAGCCTGATCCGAGAGAGATTGCTTAACCTTCGTAAGAAGTGCTAAGAAACTAGTAGCTGCTTTTTTGCCAGCCTCTACTCCAGGCTGGTGATATGCATTAATATTCACAAGTGAAGCGTAGTAGGAAACCGCACGTTCAAATAAGCCAATCAATAATCCTAATGTATAAGGCGTAACCTCCTCAATAGAAATAGTAATGGATTTACGTCCTGACTCATACAGTGCTTTACGTGTGCCTCTCAAGAACCCCTGCAAAAAGTCCCCAGAAGTAATTCCTTCTTCGACTTCGATAGAAGACGTTGCACGACCTTTACGGACTTCGATGAAGTTCACAAAAAAGTTGTGCACTCCGTCTCTCAACTGTTGAACATAAGCGTGTTGATCAGTCGATCCTTTGTTACCATACACGGCAATTCCTTGGTTCACGACATTTCCATCAAGATCAAGCTCTTTCCCTAAGGATTCCATTACTAACTGTTGCAAATACTTGGAAAACAAGACCAATGAATCCTTATAAGGTAGCACCACCATATCCTTTTCCCCCTTTCCTTTGCCTTCATGATACCATGCAACAGCTAACTGCATGGCTGCGTTTGCAGAGATCTCTTGAACTCTGGTTTTATGATCCATATCGGCTGCACCTTTGAGGAATTGATCAATATCTAACCCTTGGAGAGCCATTGGAACAAGGCCTACCGTTGACATTACAGACGTTCTACCTCCGACCCAGTCTTCCATTGGGAACGTGGTAAGGAAATTATGAGAAGTAGCGTATTTGTAAAGTTTAGACCCCTCTCCTGTTACAGCACATGTGTGCTGAGAATAATCTAACCCAGCCGCTTCAAAAGCAGCTTTCGCTTCTAACATTCCATTTCTCGTTTCTGCAGTTCCTCCTGATTTCGAGATCACCACTACCAGAGTCGTTGCGAGCTTATCTCCAATAGACTGAATCACATTATCAAAGCCCTGAGGGTCTGTATTATCAAAGTAAAACGTTTCCAGTTTACTGGCTTGGCCAATGGCATCTGTCACAAGTTGAGGCCCAAGAGCCGATCCTCCAATTCCGACAACGAGCAAGGTATCAAAAAGAGAGCCATTGGGAGCCGTAATTTCTCCTGAATGCACGTCCTCCGCAAATTTCTTAAGTTGCGCCAAGGGCTCCACAATCTGAGCCTTAAGCTCAGCAGTTGGTGCAAGGTCAGCATTTCTCAACCAATAGTGCCCCACCATACGGCCTTCATCAGGATTGGCAATTTCTCCGTTTTCTAAGGCCTCAATATCCTTAAATGCTTTTTGGACTTTGTCATCTATCTGCGAATAGTAGTTTTCAGGCTGATCCATACGGGAGAGGTCGAGTGAAAACCCTAGGTCTATGTAACGTAGTAATGCGTTCGAATATTTGTTCCAGTTGCTCATAATGACTTGCGATGTAAGAAATAAACTGTCTGAGGAAGAACTATCTCAGCTCTTTATTTTCGTCCAGTTCCTTTTATAGATGTTATGAGATAAAGTGATGACTTTGGGATTCTCTATTTATTTTATTCATCATTATCGCGCAGGTCAGAATTTATAATATTGAATCGATTAATGCTTAAGATATGTCACCCTCCTAAGACTAAGTCATTTCTTCTTGTAAACCGTATATTATGAGATGCGGGGTGAACTAAAACTCAAAAGAGACTTTCTAATAAACAAAAAACTCTCAGAAATTCTGAGAGTTTTTATCTTAAGATAAGTGTTTGATAAACAAACCCTCTTATCAAAAATTTAAAGTAGGTAAGTGTTGCAACGGTTAAATAACCGATCCTGAAATTCCTGTAACAATCGCTGCAAGCATCGTGCTGCCACCAACCATTAAACTCAAACAGAAAACAATCTTAATAAGAAGTCTTAAAATCGGGCTTAAATCTGTACTTGTGGATACTAAATAAGAGACAACACCTACAACAAGGGCAATAGTTCCAATAATGGCCGCAAAACGCCCTTTGAACATATTAGCAATGTTATCTAAGCCATCAAAGATTGATCCACTACCAGAAGAAGCAAATACAGAATTTAATAGGAGAACATTTAATAGAAGAACTTTATTTTTCATAAATTTATAAATTTTAAATTAAGCAAATATTAGTAGAGCTATTAGATAATTGAACCTGAAATACCTGGCACAATTGCTGCAAGCATTGTACTACCTCCCACCATTAAACTTAAACAGAAAACAATTTTAATGAGCAGCCTTAAAATTGGGCTCAAATCTGTACTGGTAGATACTAAATAAGAAACAACTCCCACAACTAAAGCAATCGTACCAATAATGGCCGCAAAACGCCCTTTGAATAAGTCAGCAATGTTATCTAAGCCATCAAAAATTGACCCACTACCAGAAGAAGCGAATGCAGAATTTAATAGGAATAAATTAAAGAGAATTATTTTATTTTTAACAGACATAAAAGGAACATACGGACAAATTTATAACGAATCAAGGTAAAAATTAACAATTTTTGACAAATGTGCTCTAAATTTTCTCACCTTTAAACCTTTTTAAGAGTAAATAAGATATTGCAAACCTTTTAGAATGGAGAAAACAATTAAAAACCCTAACCTCCTATAAAAAAGAGAGTTATCGCCCCCCAAAAAACTAAATTCGCCTAAGATAGAAAGATACAAAGCATCTCTACAAATATGATAAGAATAATTAGCTTAATTTTTAAGCTTTATAGTTATATATTACCTTCAAAAGACATGAGCAGGGGACAAAACTCCATACCTTTTCTAAGAAAACAGCCTAAACTTTATGTAGCACTAGGACAATCCTCTCCTTCCTCTAGCTGATCAATATTCGTATCCGCCTTAGCTGGCTCAAAGGACGTCCCACAACCGCAAGATCGTGCAGCATTGGGGTTAATAATCTTAAACCCCGAATCTGATAGACTAATCGAATAATCAAGCGTCATCCCCTTTAAATATTCGAGGGAAGTTGGATCTATAAAAACACGCGCTTCATCTGTCCCAGCTATAAGGTCTCCCTCTTGCTTATCCTCGACTTTCATTCCATATTGCAACCCAGCACATCCACCTTTCTGAACAAATAAACGTAATCCAAGCGAAGTTCCCCCCCCCTTGCGCTTTAAGAGGGATGTAAGAGATGCGGTTGCGACTTGCGTTAGTTCTATCATAATGACAAAATTATATCGCCACCCGAGCAAATATCAACCCCTTTCCCAGCTTCTAGAGAGGCTAAAAAAGGGCGCTTACTAACAAGAACGCCCTTAAAGTGTTAGCTTTTATTCGCCTGAGAGAGCAGCAAGCTCACTCTCAATTAATTCTTCTAAAACTTGTCGTGGCTTAATGACCTTAGATACAGAGCCATCCACTAAAATTTCTGCAGGATAAGGACGAGTATTGTAATTAGAAGCCATAACAAAACCATAGGCTCCCGCACTCATCAAGGCGATTGTGTCACCAGGCTGAATGTCTGGCAACTCTCTGTTCTGACAGAAAAAGTCTCCTGACTCGCAAACAGGCCCTACAATATCCATGACAATAGAACGTTCGTAAGTTTCCTTTACAGGAACGATTTCGTGATGCCCTTCATAAAGCGCAGGACGAATAAGATCATTCATTGCTCCATCTACCACCTTAAAGGTTTTTGCTGTCCCTTTCTTTTCATAAAGACACTTGGTCAACATTACTCCAGCATTGCCTACCATATAGCGCCCTGGTTCTACCAAAATTTTCAGACCAAGCTCTTTCAAAATTGGAACAATCTGAGACGCATATAATTCTGGAGTCAAAGGGCGTTCGTCTTCACTTTGGCTACTCCACCAAGCTTCAGGGCCTGAAGCGAGAGCGTCTTCATAAACGATTCCAATTCCACCTCCAATAGAGAAGAACTCGATTCCATACGTATCTTTAAGCTTTTGGGCTAAAGGCGCAACTTTATCTACAGCTTCTACAAACGGCTTTACAGATGTCAATTGAGACCCAATGTGCATTTGTAACCCCTTAAGCTGAATATTTTCTAACTTGCTTGCACGACTATAAACCCCTTCGATGAATTCAAAGTCGACCCCAAATTTATTATCCGACTTACCTGTTGAAATGTATTTATGTGTTTTAGCGTCTACATTAGGATTTACCCTAACTGCAATGGGAGCGACCTTATCCATAGTACTTGCGATACGGTTAATCTCGATAAGCTCTTCTTCACTCTCAACATTGAAACAGTAGATGCCACACTCTAAAGAATAACGAATTTCTTCCTCAGTCTTACCAACCCCTGCAAAAGTACATTTCCCAGGATCTCCCCCTGCCTTAATAACGCGAAAAAGCTCGCCTCCTGAAACAATATCAAATCCACTACCAAGCTCTCTAAGAATGTTTATGACAGAAAGATTGCTATTAGCCTTTACCGCATAAGCAACTTCTACATCCAGGTCCGAAAGTGCATTGGATAAAGCCAAGTAATTCTGGCGAATGGTACCTGCAGAGTAAACGTAAAGCGGGGTTCCGTGCTCTGCGACAAGACTTGCGATATCAACATCTTCACAATGAAGAGACTCGTTTTTATAACCAAACTGGTGCATGATCAAAAACTTGTCTTTAAGATCCGTCGGAAGCAAGCGAAAATAAAGACAGACCTTGGTATAAAAACTACCTCTTATGCTTTATTGGAAAATTTTGCCTACAGGTACTCTACAATCTTCGTCGGAGCAACATCTACGATTCTACATCTCTAGACATAGTAGACGTTTAAATGAGAGGGAGTGCCATAATCTATACTAAGAGAGGAAATAAGGACCCGCCTTGTTTTTAACCGCATTATACGTGTGCTCGACCCTTAACATTCCATCCTCTATATGATCCCTCGTAGCAATTTAAGGTAAAAAAAGCTACTCTTTTATTTGAGTAGCTTTTTATTCTTAGTAAGTTGATAAACTTTCCTTACTTCTTGTAGATTGAATTCCCCGTCGAAAGAAGATCATCACAACACTGCTTCAATCTCTCACAAAGTGATTGCTCCCCCTTCTTGATATATGAGCGAGGATCGTAGTTTTTCTTATTTCCAACTTCACCATCAATCTTAAGCATCCCTTCGATGTTTTCACAAACGTGTGTAACAATAGGACGAGTAAATGCATATTGAGTATCAGTATCAATATTCATCTTAACAACCCCATAACCTAAGGTCTCACGAATATCTGATAAATCTGAGCCTGAACCTCCATGGAAGACAAGATCCATTTCCGCATCCTTTCCGTATTTCTCTATCACTGCATTCTGACCATCACGAAGAATTGTTGGCTCCAACTTCACTGAACCTGGCTTATATGCCCCATGAACATTACCGAACGTCGCAGCAAACATGAAACGACCAATCCCATTGAGTGCTTCATATACTGCCACCATATCCTCGGTTGTTGTATAAAGCTTCTCCGCAGGAAGGCCTGACGTATCATGTCCGTCTTCTTCTCCCCCTACAACTCCAGCTTCGATTTCTAAAATAATATCGAGCTCTACACATTCCTTAAGGAGAGCAACAGACTCGGCTAGGTTTTCTTCTAAAGGAAGTTCCGAACCATCATACATGTGTGAATTAAAAAGAGGGCCCTTACCTTGAGCCTTTCTCTTACGCGACTCTTCTAAAAGAGGCTTTAAAAAACCTTCTACCTTATTTGGGTGACAGTGATCTGTATGAAGACCTACAAGAATATCATACTTTTCTGCGATTGTGTGAACAGCCTCAGCTAAAACAATAGCACCAAAGGCCGCGTCTCCAACTGAAAGACCTGAGGCAAATTGTCCACCCCCTGTTGATACTTGAATAATTCCATCAGAACCGGACTCTGCGAAAGCTTTAAGTGCTCCATTTATCGTTGCAAGAGATGTAACATTAATTGCAGGATATGCATATCCTCCGTTTTGAGCTGCATCTAGCATCTCACGATATTGAGCAGGTGTTGCGACTGGCATAGGTTAAACGGCATAAGAATCAGTAAAGGAAAGATCAAGTCTAAAAAAATTCCTACACACACACGAATCACACTGTTTTACCATCTTTACGATATATGAAAATTCACGGTTTCGGCTTTACCTTGAATTGTTTATTCTATATCAGCATAGCACGGCAACAGGTTTCTCCATGTTATTTTTTAAATTTCTGGGCTAACTAAGAAAGTTTTTGTACTTTTTTAGTTGCGTAAAGTATAAGAATACGCAATCCAACTGTTCCCCAATTAAAGAAAACTATTTTAATACATTATGAATATTGTTGACAAAATCGAAGCAGAACAGATCAAAGAGGCTCCTATAGATTTTAACGTTGGCGATTCTGTCAAAGTTCATACTTTAGTAAGAGAGGGAGAGAAAGAAAGGGTTCAAATATTCGCTGGTCTTGTTATTGGAATGAGTGGATCTTCTGTAAACCGTTCTTTCACCGTTCGTAAAATCTCCTATGGTGAGGGTGTAGAGCGTGTATTCGCTTACCACTCTCCTAGAATTGAGAAAGTTGAGGTCGTTTCTAAAGGTAAGGTAAGAAGAGCTAAATTAAATTACCTTCGCGACCGTATCGGGAAGAGAGCTCTTCTCGTTAAATCAGCGAATCGCTAATATATTTTTGATTGAGGATATAAAATCGAGAGGAGCTAAACACTTCTCTCCTCCTCTCGATTTCTTCATAAGAGCTACAATACATTCCTCGTAGCACTGTTCAGACTTCCACTTTAGAAAAAGTAACACGTTTTGTTATTTTAGTAAGCTCAGGGATCTTTTGATACCTCCCTCTTGGAAAATTTTACAAAACCCTATAATTGTAAACTTATGACACCCAACCCTTAGGTGTTTCTTTTTTAGATGAGTTTTATAACACCCCCTCTTCAAGGCTAACAGCTTATAACATCAGGCTTTCACACAAGGGGAATAGCCCCTCAAAGCTTAGTATAACTCACCCGGCAGACACAAAAAAAGGCACACCTATCGGTGCACCTTCTCAAGAAAGAAAAGTAAAGCTCTTAACTGAAGGACGTAACGTAAAGGAAACCTTTTTTCTCAAGCACTTCAATAGCGCTCTTATATTTAGCATACTTGTCAGCTGAGACAAATCTTGTTCCAGATCTCCACTCCCTACGTCCAGCAATGAACGCAACCTGATCGCGATCTACTTTCAAGTTTGGTTTGTGAGTAACTGTTACAAGACAGCTTCCTTTCTCTTCTTTAGCCTTAGCAAGGTCAGAAGGAGAACACTGTCCAAGGTCTTTAGCTAGGAGTTCTGTCTTTGGCATAGTGAGGCATTTATAAAACTATTAAAAACTAAGGGTCGAGTCTTTTTTCTAGATTTTTTCCCTCACCACATTTCACCACGTCATTTTAACCTTTCAAACTGCTTCAGATCTTTACAGCTTAACATGTATGCATTCAATGACAGGATTTGGTAGAGGAGAACTCTCTGACAGCACAACAACTGTTACCGTCGAATTGAGTTCGGTAAATAGGAAACAAGGTGAAGTACAACTAAGCCTCCCTAAAGCCTATGCTTCACTTGAGCCTCAATTACGCAAGTCTATTCTGAGTCACATCTCCAGAGGAAGAATCCATGGAGCCATCTCAGTTAGAAATGAAAATACGAACACTACAGGTGAAACTCTCGATCTCAGTAAAGCAGAAGCCTATGAAAGCCAGTTTCAGAAGCTCAGTAAGCATTTGGGGCGCCCAGTCGAACTAACCGCGTCAGATTTCTTAAAAATCCCAGATCTCTTTCAACCTGCCAAAATAGATTTCGAATCCGCAACCCAACTCATTGTAGAAGCCACAGAGAACGCTTTACAGAATCTGCTGACTATGCGCTTACAAGAGGGGGTGGCTCTCAAGGAAGATTGTATTATGCGGCTAGAACGCCTTCGCAATATCCGTAATGAGGTCGAAAAACGCGCCCCAGAGTCCACCCAACACTATAAAACTCAACTCTTCCAAAAACTTCACGCTTTAGATAACACCAACTTTAATATCGAAGACCTTCTAAAAGACGAACGTATCTTAAAAGAAATTGCACTCTATGCCGACCGGTCTGACATAACCGAAGAGCTAACACGCCTCTCTGCGCACCTCACTAGATTTGACGAATACATTGCATCACAAACTCCCGTAGGGCGCCAACTAGACTTTCTCTGTCAAGAGTTACACCGCGAACTCAATACCATTCAGTCCAAAGCCCAAAACGCAAGTATTGCCCATTTGGTCGTATCAGGAAAAACTGAAGTCGAAAAAATTAGAGAACAAGTGCAAAATATCGAATAGCACCTTTATGCCCTAGGGTGCGTTCTATCATATTCCTTCTTTACCCCTTCCTTTGAAACATGAGTATAAATTTGGGTTGTCGAAAGCGACGTATGCCCAAGTAAAGTTTGGATACTCCGCAAATCTGCGCCATTATCCAGCAAATGAGTTGCGAAACTATGTCGTAGTTTATGAGGGGTAATAGCGTAGGGCAACCCAGCTGGTTCAATATATTTTTCTAAAAGGTGCCCTACGGCACGCGTTGTGATCCGCCGTCTCAACTTAGAAAGAAACAAAGCGTCTTGATCTAATCTTACTTCTGCAATATAACGTCGCACCGCCTTAATAACATAAGACCCCAGAGGGAGTATACGCTCCTTTCGCCCCTTTCCTAAAACCCTCACGGTTTCACGCTCCCAGTCTATATCACTTTGGTTCAGTTGTACCAGTTCTGCTAGTCGCATCCCCGTTGAATAGAACATCTCTAAAATCGCCACATCTCGATAAGGAACCCATGCTGGTGCCTGCTTGGAAAGAGGCACTTTAAATGGAGCCTCTAGTAAGTTCAATACATGTTGTTGTGTAAGAACGACTGGAAGTGATGTCGGTCTCTTTGGTAAAGCAATCACACGTAACGGGTTGTGAGTATAATTATGCCGCAACATAAGGTAATTATAAAACGAGCGACATGCAGCAAAACGAAGTCGTATTGTATTGCGCCCCACTTCATCTTTCATAAGCTTATAAAGATACTCTCTAAAAACATCACTTGAAAGCACCTCCCATCGCATACTATTCTCGCCAAGCCATTCCATAAATTGATAAAGACTCGTAGCATAATTTTCTACCGTACTTTGAGCAGATCCTTTTTCATTTACTAAATAGAGTAAATACAGTTCCACTAATTCTTCTGCAGAGGTTTCAGACATATCTAATTTATGAATTAATAGCTAAATCTTTCATAAGTGCTTCAAACTCTAGGAGCTTTGCGTTTGGCTTATTCTTTACCAAGCGAGGAAAGGCACCTTTTGCTAAAGTAATATATCCACCATTCCGGGCTATCATCACCCTTCCATCCTTAACCTCTATCGAGTCCACCTTTGCCATGGCCGCATAAAGCTTAATTCGAGTCACTACAATCAGGTTTTTAGCAGCTAAAGGTAAAATACCATAACGATCCCTCCACTCCCTTTGAATGTCCTGTAACGTCGCAATGCCATCCGAAAGAGAAAGTTTACGGTGAGCCGCTAAACGTTCCTGTCCATCAGTAATAAACTGAGTCGGAATGAAAGCAGGGCAAATACCTTTGCCCGAAACATACCGACTCTCTGCAAACACGATAAAATCCACTCGAATCGTGGTATCAGCCTTTAACCCTGTGGAGCTACCCTTTAGCTTAGCAATGGACTCCTTCAACAGTTGGCAATAAAGATCGAACCCAACAGCTGCAATATGACCACTTTGCTTTGTACCTAAGAGATTTCCTGCTCCGCGTATTTCTAAATCACGCATCGCAATCTTGAAGCCAGACCCTAAGGCCGTAAATTGCTTGATCGCCGACACTCTTTTCTTAGCGTCTCCTGTATAAAGATCCTTCGATGGTAACAGGAGATACGCATAGGCTTGCCTATCTGCTCTCCCGACCCGGCCACGCAATTGATAGAGGTCTGACAATCCAAAAAGATCCGCCCGATCAATTACGATCGTATTCGCATTCGGTATATCAATACCAGACTCAATAATTGTCGTTGCAAGCAGAACATCTGCCTGCCCCCCCACAAAGTCATGCATAACGGACTCCAAATCCTCTCTATCCATCTGACCGTGCCCCACTACAATACGCGCATAAGGTACCAATTCCTGAACCCGATGCGCTAGCTTATGGATTGTTCTCACACGATTGTGTAATAGATACACTTGCCCTCCTCGACTCATCTCTCGCTCGATAGCACGCTGAATGATCCTCTCATCATATGACAGTACCTGTGTCTGTACAGGGTTTCGATTGGCCGGAGGTGTATTGAGCACAGACATATCACGCGCGCCCATTAGAGAAAGGTACAAGGTTCGCGGAATTGGGGTAGCACTCAGGGTAAGCATATCAATTTGAGCAAAGCGTTCCTTAAACTTCTCTTTGTGCTTCACCCCGAAACGTTGCTCCTCATCAATTACGACTAACCCCAAATTACTATATGAGACCTTTTCTGATAGAACTTTGTGCGTCCCAATGACAATATCTACAGAGCCATCGTTTAACCCTTTAAGGGTAGAGCGAATCTCTGATGACTTACGAAAGCGGTTTAGCAAATCAATCCTCAGAGGGTATTCACTCATACGCTTGCAAAACGTCCGGTAATGCTGCTCGGCTAAAACGGTCGTCGGAGCAAGCATAACGACTTGGAACCCTCCGCACACAGCCTTAAAGGCCGCTCTAATAGCAATTTCTGTTTTTCCAAACCCCACATCACCACACACCAACCGATCCATAGCGTATGGCGACTCCATATCCTTCTTGGTTTCCTCTATCGCCTTCAATTGGTCAGGTGTTTCCTGATAAGGAAAGGATGACTCAAACTCCCACATCCATTTCGTATCAGGAGGATGTGGAGTCCCTTGCTCAGCTGCTCTCTCCGCCTGAACCCTAAGCATCCGAGCTGCGTAATCAATCACCGCCCCTTTCGCCTTCTCCTTTAGTCTACTCCATTTGGCATCACCTAGCTTAGAGAGATTAGGAGATTGGACTCCCACTCCAACATACTTGGCTACCAAATGCGATTGAGCAATAGGCACCTCTAGAATAGCTCCATTATCGTATTCAATCTGAATAGACTCTTCCTCACCAACACGTTGCTCAAACACATCTAACAAACGACCAATTCCATACTCGGCATGAACCACGAGTTCTCCAGGCTTAAGCTCCTCGGTCTTTGCATGACGTGACGCAGCCGTTTGCCAGAAATCAGCTTGCGCCGTAGTTCGCTCTACTACTTGATAACGCCCAAAAATCTCCGACAATGACACCAAGACCACCTGCTTCTGAGGGATGACAAGGGTGTGCATAAAAGACTCATGAATGAGAACTACAGAAGGATGACTCTTCCACTCCCCTCCCAGAATCTCAAAGAAACGCTCTCTCTCCCCCTCTAACCCACTGGCCAAATACACAACCCACCCCTGATGAACCCATGATTCAAGTTGTGACTTAATCAACCTATGTGATGCCTCTTGCATAACAAAGTCTCCAGGATTCATTGAAGGAAAGGGACTTCCTTGAATCTCGCACTCACAGTCATAGCCGATCGGTGCCGTAGAAAGAATCCACCGCGACACACCTTTAATTGAAGGAGCAGATGATGGATTATCAACGGTTATAAGAATATCACCCTCTTTCGTATAATCTAATAGACTACCTTTCTCTTCATTCGTATTCCAATGAGTCTCCCAGACTTCCAAATCCTTAACTGAAATCTGAGTATGTAAGTCAAACTCCCTAATCGAATCTATCTCTACATCAAAAAGCTCAACTCTCACAGGCCTCTGCTCGCTCAAGGAGAAAATATCGACAATACCACCTCGAATGGCAAACTGCCCTGGCTCTATCACTGTAGAAACACGCTCATAACCTTCAGATATTAATTCCGTTTTAAGTTTCTCTAAATCGACCTCACTTCCCACCTTAAAGGCTCTAGCCTCCTCCATGAGACTTTGAGGGGTCATACAGGACATCTCAGTCCAACCTTCTGGCACGAGAATACCCACAGATTTTTCAAGATTAATCTGAGACAACACCCCTGAACGCAACGCCATAGCATCCCCCATAAACTTTGTTTCGATCGGCCAAGAGAGCACATCCGGCCCAAAGCCTTGAATAGTAGAGACTAAGAGCTCACGTTGACGTATATTTGGAATTTCAATCCACACCGTAGTCGCCCCCCTTCGCGCTTCAAACATCTGAAGTATCGCCCCCACTAGTAAAGGCAAGGACTCATTGCATATAGGCCCTATAGTTTGCCCCTGCATATGAGAAACCTGCTTCGAATCTAAGATTTCAGATACATACGTTGTAATTTGTTGGCTCATCTATTATTGGGGATTTCTTATTATCACTTTCTCACGAAAAAGTCTTCAAATTTTCTTTTTTCTAGTTCATGCAATATCACAACTACACTCTGTTAAGATAGCTCCTCATGAAATATTTCCACCTAATATTTGCCTTAATTTGTTCCACTTTTTTAGGCCTTCTTTCTACATCTTGCTCCTCAGACGACAACGTCCCTGAAGGCACCTTCGTGTCTCCTTCCGCTGGTAATTACGACCCTTCTCAGTCTGGACAAGCAAAGACAGACAAGCAAAAGCTTCAAAAACTCCGAAACTCTATTCGAATCACACAACAAATTTTACCTCGGAATTCTCGTAGTCGAACACGATACCGAATGACCCCCCAGTACATTACTATTCATAGCACGCAAAACTGGAAGGCTGGAGCAGATGCCCTCAGACATTCTCTGGCCTTAAGGAGAGGTGCCCTTGGTAAGATTGGTTGGCATTACACAACGGATGAAGACATCGCTGTCCAACACATTCCCGATAATGAACAAGGAAATCACGCTGAAAACTACCGTGGCCCCGGCAATAGATACTCTATTGGTATTGAAATGTGCGAACACCCTGGCAACAGCAGGTCTGCAACTATCGATAAAACAGCCAAGCTCGCAGCTTACCTTATGCACACATACAACATTCCTTTGAGCCGCGTTGTTCCTCACTACAATTGGCCAAGAAGAGGATATAAGGTAGCCAATAAAAATTGCCCTCATTTTCTCTTAAATAATGGAAGACCTGGACGCAAATGGCGTAACTTCCTCAAAAAGGTCAATAACTACTACAAAAAGGCTCTCCTATCCAACAACACTCCCCCCCGCCCAAGCCCAACTGTAGGCACTCGACCAGCAATGGTCTCTAATTATTATCGAGCCGAGGAAATACCTGAAGCAATTTACGCACCTTCTCTACACCCCACAACTCTAATCAATCCAAACACTTCCTATACCTATCCTGCTCTCAGCACGACTGAATCTAACTATCCAGGATACACCCCCCTATCCAATTCAAACCCAAGCTTTCAGAGAACGTATTAAAACCCTTATTTTCTCTGGGACTAAAAGAGTCATTATAGAGTTTGCGACTTTGAAGTCTTAGGCTATGCCTATAATTCATGACTTGGAACGACAACTTTTTATCATTATTTGATCAATGTGTTGCGGAGTATAAATCTGGTAACACTGATTACAATACATATTACACGAGTGAAAACTTAGAGTTTCTCAAAAGTATAGGATATAAACCTCGTGAATTTTTCGACTTTGTAGAAGACTTGGTAGATGCAGGGGAACCCTCGCGCTCAACTGCAGCCTTAGTAGCATCTGTGCGCAGGGATTACTTAATTGTCATCCAACATGGAGAGCATAGCTCCAAGGAAATAACGCATGATGACCTGCCAACCTTTGGAGACACCCTTGAAGGCATAGCTTACCTACCACGTATTATCGTGAAAGCCCAAGCAAAACTCAAAGGGGAGCTAGACCCTGATATAATGTATGGATGCGGAGGAGATCGCAAATTTCTCAAAACACATGGCGATATCCACTTAGCAGATTTCTTACGCAATGTCTGGTCTGCTGGCGATGACGTCTCTAAAATCGTAGAATTTGTAAAATCCCAAATGAACTAAAAAGCCCTTTTACGCCCTTCAAAAGCTCGCTCAAGAGTTAATTGATCGGCGTATTCTAGATGAGCTCCTACTGGTAAACCTCTCGCCAAACGTGTCACCTTTACGGTTTCACTAGAGAGTAGGGACTCTAAATAATTACATGTAGCTTCCCCCTCAACAGAAGCATTCAAAGCCAAAATAACTTCCCCCCCGTCTTCAAAAGCTTCTACCCTTCGCTTCAAAGACGCAATCTTCAAGTCTTCAGGGTGCACATTATCAAGTGGAGAAAGAACCCCTCCTAAACAATGATATAGACCTGTAAAAGCTTGCGAGCGCTCCAAGACTATAACATCAGGAGCCTTCTCTACTACGCAGATAAGGTGACGTTGCCGACGTGGCGAAGTGCACACTTCACAAAGTTCTCCACCTTGAGAAAAATACCCACAATCTTTACAAAAAGACACCTCCTGCTCGCACTTAATCAGCGCTTCAGCCAAAGAGACAGGGTTACGCTTGGCATTCGTCAACATCCAAACCGCTATCCTTTCCGCACTTCTTGGACCAATAGCAGGTAGCACTTTAAGCTCATCAATTAATTCAGAAACTGCTTTAGGTAATTTCATTATATCCATCTTTTTTAAGCGTCTAAATTCCCCTGGATCGTAACCCACCCCCGTGCGATTTTACTATCATAATCAGTTGCCATCATTGCATCATACAGATCCCTTACGTCTACCCAGTAATGCCTGTCATCTAAAACTTCTAAAATTAGAACTTTTTGAGCAGTTTTATGAAAGCCTGCTATAATCGAGAAGTGCCCCTTTCCCTCGCCTTTCCCCTTTAGCGAATCCCTAGAAAAATTTACAATATGGTATACTTTACCCTCATTCACTCTCTCCAGCACATCAAAGAATAAATCACACCCTGCCAGATGGGAATAATTAGATTCTATAGAAAGTTGGGGCCCATGCACACTCAAAGCCGCTGTTAATTCACGTAAAGTCATCCCTATTGCCTGAACCGTTTGCATCGGGACAATGGCTTCTACAGGTTCACTAAAAAATGTTTCCTGCGTTATTATAGAATGAGAGTCTATTGCATGTATCACAATAACTGAAGAGCACACACCACAATAGTTTGCTAACTGCGGGCGCCAATGCTCCTTTAGCTTTTTAAATAACGTATCATCTATCTCTTCGAACAACTGCCCCCCAACCTCAGAATCTAAAAGTATGAGATCTTTTTTTACATAATGTGTATTTAAGGGAGGTTTATTAAGCCACAAGGCGCCTCCTAAAAAGAGAAGGAAGAATAATCCAACTATAAGCTTATAATTCATAAAAATCTTAAACTAATTTATAATTATTTTGTAAAGCATCACCCTCAACATCTTTTTTTGATTCAAAAGCTAAACTTTTTAAAAATTTGCTGAAGACCTCGCCTCTAATGATGCGACGACAAACTCTTTAAAGAGCCTTTTATGCAGACTTCCTTCCGAGGCCAAATTCTCAGGATGCCACTGGACACCTACTAAAAAACGATCTGGATTAGTTGTCTCAATCGCTTCGACTACCCCGTCATCACTTTTAGCAGCCACCTGCAACCCCTTTCCTAGTTTTTCTACGGCTTGGTGATGTCTAGAATTTACGACCATCGTCTTTTTACGCAAGATCCGATAAAGCCTCGATGCTGATTCCAGTTTAACTTGGTGAGTCACGTGTCGATGATTCACTCCTAACTCCGAAGGAATATCTTGTATAAGGGTTCCTCCCTTAATGACATTAATCCACTGACTCCCCAAGCAAACACCTAACAAAGGCTTATTCGTTTGTGTCACCCATTGCTTAATCAAACGCTTTTCAAAAGCATAACGCTCAGCTCCCAATGTAGACACAGTCTCATGGGCAGACTCTCCATATTCGGAAGGCGGAATATCTGGACCACCAGTCATTAGCAACCCATCTAAGTCTTTTAGATACTTATCGACTAACTTCTGACTCCCTTCATTACTAGGTAAAGTCACAGGAATACCTCCAGCCTCATATACCGCCTGAAAATACCCCTTTCCCAATACACTAGAAACTCCAATCAAAGCTCTAGATGATCTAGGAACAGTCTGGCAACCTATCAAAGCCCATAGCATACAGCCAATCAATAATGTAATAACACGCATAACTTCAAACTCCTGCATACTATTACTGCCCTTGAGTCAATTGACAACTGCTTATTAACCCGCAGGATATTTACACAGAACAATATGAGATAAAATTCTTCATCTATATGAGTTTAGTTTAATTGAACTCTGCCTAAATAAAGCGCGGGTTAATATATATGACCTCGAATTAAAACGCACCCCGCTTAAATATGATTATTTGCAAGGG
>CAYUKP010000017.1:15058-18910 GCA_964445335.1 uncultured Verrucomicrobiales bacterium | reverse complement strand
ATTGAGTTTCCAAACTCATTCTTAAGGTTTTACTAAGAGAAGCAAACTTACTGAAGAGCGACCGAAGAATACGCTCTTCTCAGATACAAAAAAAATCTTACAGACGCACTAAAGGCGCCTGTAAGATCATAAATTAAACCAGAAATTATTGAGTCGTTTACCCTTTCGCAGGTTTATTTTTTTCTAGAGAACTCTTTGATAATCCTTCAGCCCACTTGTCATAAGCCTTTTGAGGAATGACTTCCATGACTCCAGACATATTCGCGTGACCTTCACCACAAAGCTGGCCACATACCACGTAAGATTCCATTTTCTTGATTGGCTTAAACCACATTGGAATATCTTTACCAGGCATAGCGTCTTGTTGAATACGCATTGGAACAATCGAATAGTTGTGAATCACATCTGTCGAAGTAATCGCAAGAATAGCAGGCTTATCGACAGGAAGCTTAAGAACGGAGCTTGTAAAGTCATCCCATCCATTTGGATCATTAGGATCAATACAAGGGTCTCCTACATTTTGTACGAGCCTTCTATCGATGCGTCCGAACTTACCATCTAAACCTGGATAATGGTAATTCCATGCGAATTGGTAACCAATTACACGAGCTCTTACAGGATCTTCAGCCTGCACACGCTCAAAGGTATCAGAACGCTCCTTCCAAAGAGGTAAAGCAAATCCAAGAAGTAAAACCGCTTCTACAATAACTACCCCGATTTCGAGATGGCTTGAAATGTGGTTTTGCACTCCATGATAAGAAGCTTTCTTATTTCTCTTATTATGGAATAAGTATAAAGTAATGAAGAAGAAAATCGACCAACCAGCTCCTAAAGCAATCATGAAGTAGTGAACCACATCAATCATTTGATCGACTTGGCCACCATGCTCGGAGTAGTTTTCTGGGATTCCTAAGAATTTTGAAGGTGTTGTCATTGTCTACTATATTAAAGTTTAGTCATTTAAAGGATCTCGGTATTTATCAGGAAGGGCAAACTTCTCTCGCGCTCTAATCTTAGCCATAGAGACTCCTACACCTAACATCATCAAACCCACGATAACTAGCATAAATGCAATAGCTAATCCAGCAGCCTCACCACCAGCAGATTTGAAGGCTTCAATACACGCCTGACATCCAATAATTAACACTGTTTAAATTATGTGAAATTTTTAATTTTTTTGTAAAATATAACGCCGTAGATCGGCATTATAACCATTCCAGAAAAACTAATATACTTTAAGACATGAGCGAGCCCCTCAAGTTCAGCAGGAGCATAGTTTACACTCCACACAGCCAAAAATACGCATAACAAAATGGTAATCGTGACAAAAATTAGATGAAAGACTCGTAGTGACATATCTTAAAAGTAGCTTAGTTTCTCTAGTTTGCAACTCCTCCTGTAAGGAATCCTAAATACTCAATAGGGTCTCCAAACGCCATTTTTGTGATGAAATAGAGACATAGAGCGAAAAATGCAGACATTCCGTAGATTAGAAATACCAACTTTTTCTCGCCTTTAAGGTGCATAAGGTAAGCCATTACTAGAGATGCCTTTGCTGAGGCAATTGCCAAACCAAGAACTAAATCTCCTGTTGAGAAGCCTCGTGCTCCGACATCCATCCATGGGACAACTGCCACTGCCACTGTCAGGGAAGTGCCCACAAACAACGCTAGTCCGATCAATGCGTAAAGCTTAAGAGACTTCTGAATTTCTTCTGGAGTATTTGCCATAATATTTATGTTTGATAGTTAAGTGTATGGTTCGGGATTACATCAAATAGAGGATAGGGAAAAGGAAGATCCAAACTAAGTCAACGAAGTGCCAGAAAAGCCCTGCGATTTCTACTCTATTTGCCAACCACTCAGGATTCTCTCTGAACATTTTAGAACAGAACATGTAATACCCTAAGACAATCGCTCCACCAATAATGTGTAGACCGTGTAAACCTGTGATAGTGAAGTAGATTGCGTAGTAGTTATTCCATCTAGGAGTAAACTTCGACTCAAAGGCAATCTGCTCACGAGGAAGAGATACATCTGGGAAGTACTGTGCTTGCTCTTCATTCTTATGATTCGCCCCTGTAAAGCCATCATACCATTGAAGATCAATCTTACCTTCTGAACCGTATCTAACCAACTCTTTCCAAGTCATCTTATACTTTTCAATTTCGGTAGGAACTTTAGCTTTCTCTTTATCACCCTTTGCGTCTTCAAGAAGCTCGGCCTCTAACTTAGCAATGTAAGCTTTGTGCTGCTCCCAGTATGCCTTAATCGTAGGGTTATGCTTAAGAATCCAAGACTCTTCAATTGCTTGGTCAGGATCAATGCCCTTCTCCTCAGCATGTTGAACAAGGAAGGTAAAGTCTACTCCGTCTACCCCAAGCTCCATAGGAGAGGAATGAAGTGATCCAGAAAGAAGCGTTCCGTCTTTTCTCTTAGCAGATGTTTCCGTAACGTCTGTGGTTCGTGAACCAAAGAGGAAAGCCACCTTTGGCTCAATTACCGTATCAACTGATGAAATAATATCTACTAAGCCATTCTTGATAGCTTCAGGCTCAATGCTAATGCTCTGAGCATTCTTCCAACCAGGTAAGTCTGGGTTCTCCTCTTTTGCGACCTTCCACTGCTTTCTGAGCTCTGCTGTTCTTACTTTAGCATTGTTCGCACGAGCCTTCTTGAAGAGAGATTGAGCCTTCTCAAGAATATCATATGTCAAAGGTGTTCCCGCCTTTGCTACAAGCTCAGCCTTTACGCCTGGCTTAGTTGGGATCTCAAGATCTTTAGCGAGCTTAATCTCTGCTCCAAGTGTTTGAGCCTGAGCTACAAGGTCTTCAACGAAGCCTTTATCGTATGTAGAGAGATCAAATGTTGCAGAAGATGCACTGAAGATAATCTTATCAATTGAAGTTTCTTGGTACTTAGCTGTTCCCTTCGCTCCACCTTTTTCACTTTTCTCATGATGTCCACCATGATCTGAGTGCAAGATGTGTCCGTGTGAATCTACCTTCTCCTTATGAACGTGACCTTCTAAGATTGTGAAATCTGGAAGTCTAACTGCTTGGTGCGTAAACTTCGCTTTATATTCTAAGACCTTTAACCCCATAAAGAGCGCGGCACAACCAATGGTAATTGCCATAAAAAGTCTGAACATATTCCACTTTCTAAGCTTCAACATACACCATGCAAAAACAACAGTGATAGATGATAGAATCAGAATAAAGGTGTTGATAAGACCTGGTAGTATCGGAAGAACACGCTCAGGCCAAGGATAGTCTGAGTAGACTCTTAAGAAGATATAGCCAGAGAAGAGCCCTCCAAATAGCATCACTTCTGATGCTAAGAAGAGCCATATACCGATCTTTGAATTCGTTAGACCAGTATCCTTACGAGGGTTAATAACATATGGAATTTCCATGTCGTTCAGTGCTATGGTTTAGTTAGATTTAGCTTGTTCTTGCTGTTTTGTAGCATCAGAAGTCGGAGACTTAGGTTCTACCCATTGTGGATAATAGTCCTCCGTATGATCTGGACGACTAAACTCGTATGGACCTCTGTAAACTTCTGGAATTTCCACGAAGTTTCCGTGTCCTGGAGGCGTTGGTGTCGCCCACTCTAGTGTAGTAGCATCATATGGATTATCGTTTTCTACCTTCTTACCTGCAAAGAAAGAAGTGAAAACATTGATGATGAATGGCACCTGAGCAGCAGCTAAGAACCATGCACTTGTGGACATCAAAACGTTTAGATCAATAAAGTCAGCAACTGTTTGGCCGAATACGTTTACTCCATCTTCTGCTTTCTCTAAGTATGCATCTCCACCGTTATACCAACGTCTGTGGAATCCAGCCATCCC